>JANQPS010001151.1 GCA_028285365.1 Thermoanaerobaculia bacterium
CGATGCCGAGTTCCTTCTCGGCCTTCCTGACTCCGACAGCCGAGTCGAATTCAGCGCGACCGACAGTCCAGCAGTGATCGACTACGTCGACGCCGACCAGGCGGGCAGCTGTCCGGAGTTCCCGGTCGACAACGACATTCCGTCACCGCCGTTCTCCACAGACCTCAACGACGAGAGCTTCGCGTTGCGCGCCACCGGCTACGTTCAGATCCCTACAGCCGGCACCTGGACCGTGAGGGTCAGGAGCGATGACGGATTCCGTCTTCGGATCGGCGCTGACCGCAAGCTCGTCAGCCAGTTCCGAGCCAACCGCGGCTGTGCGGACCCGAGCAACCCTACCGATCAGCAGATCGTGGTCCCCAATGCCGGCCTCTACTTCTACGAGCTCACGGCCTATGAGCGCAGCGTGGCGTTCCGCGTCGAGCTGAGCGCCAGCGGGCCCGGGCAGCCCGCTTTTGCCTTGATCGGAGATGTCGCGGGAACGCTCGGCGCCTTTGCAAGATGTGAGTGAAGTCGATCAGTCGTCATCAGCAATGGTCACCACGTCCGAGTCCGGATCGCCGATGAGGTAGGCAGGGTTGGCCATGATCGTGAGGATCACGTCTTCGAACCCTTCGTCGTCGGGGTCGTCGCGAGGAACGATGACAACCGATGCAGTGCTCGATTGCGCCGGAATGGCGACGATGAAGACCGAGCCACCAATCGACTCGTAGTCGACGCCGTTTGTTGCGCTCCCGCCACGCGAGACGAAGACCGGAAGCTCGCGCGACAGGTCTCCACCAGTACGCTCGAAGACCAGCTCGCCGGGGTCGGGTCCTAGCTCCGATGCCGAGGCATCCACTGCCACCACTCTCACGACCGGCGGATCGTCACTGAGCACCACAGTCGCCGACGATGTGACTCCAGGCATCACGCTCGTCGTCGCCTGTACGGTCACCACGATGGTCTCGTTACCCTCCACCGAGTTGTCGGCTTTGGGCAGCACGACGAGATCCGCACTCGACGCGCCTGCTGGAATCGTGATGGGACTGGTCGTGAATTCGTAGTCGGAGTTATTGGCGGCGGTCCCGGTGAGCGAGAAATGGACGTTGAGAGGCAGTGTCAAATCGCCGCCGGTGCGAGTGAAGGTGAACACTGCCGGATCGAGCCCCGCCTCAGAGGCGGATCCGTCACTGGTGACCTCCACGATCGCAGGGTCGTCAGCGATGGTGACTAGAGCCTCCGAGGGGCTCCCCACCACGTAGGTGAGCGCCGGGTCGACCGTGATGATGATGGTCTCCTCGCCCTCGACGAGATTGTCGGGCTCTGGTGAGACAGTGAGAACGGTCTCCAGACTCCCAGGATCGAACGAAGCGAGAAACGCGCTGCCTCCTGGGAGACCCGAGTAATCAGAGTTCGACGCCGAGCCCGTGCGACTGAGGAAGACGTCCAGGGCCTGCGAGGCTCCTGCACTGCGCCTGAGGACAAACACACCGTTGTCGGGCCCGGCTTCGCCGGCACTCGGGTCGCTCGCCTCGATGGTGATCACCGCCAGATCGTCATCGGCAAGCGTCACGGCGGCGAGGGCCGGAGCTCCCAGCTCGTACTCGCTGTCTGCAGCCAGAGCCAACACGACGGTTTCCGCACCTTCGATCTCGACATCGTCGATCGGACGGACCGGCACGAGCACGCTCGACTCTCCCACTGGGATGACGACCGCGGGGTCGATGGTCTCGAAGTCGACACCGTTCTCGGCGTCACCGAGGACTCCGAACGAGACCGCAAGCGACTCCTGTGTCGGCCCGGTCCTCGAGATCTCGAAAGCACCGTCAACGGGACCCGCTTCACTGGCGTCCAACGTGGCCCTTACCGTTACGACCGGCCGCTCGTCGTCGACGATGGTGATCGTTCCACCCGAAGGGGTCGTGACGTCGTAGTCGGCACCCGCGACGACTGTGAGAACGACCGACTCGGTGCCTTCGAACTCGGGATCGTCGATCGGCACGATCTCCACGTCGGCCATGGTGTCGCCAGCAGGAATCGTGACCTCACCAGATAGCGAGACGTAGTCCACGCCATTCGTGGCAACACCGGACATCTCGTAGCTCACCGTCAAGGCAGCTGCCGTAGGACCGATGCGGCGAACGGAGAATCGACCCGTATCACCACCTGACTCGGCGGCCTCGAAGTCCGTGGTCGCAACAAAAACCTGCTGAAGATCGTTGTCCGCGATGTCGACCGTCGCATCGCTCGGCGAACCGACGTCCCACGTGACGCCGTCGAGGACTCGCATGATCACGTTCTGGGTGTCCTCGGGGAGAGCATCGTCGATTGGCGCAACGATCACTTCGACGTGGCTCGAGCCGGTCGGGAACGTTGCCGAGGCAGGAATCTGCTCGTAGTCGACAGCGTTCGTGGCGCTGCCGGACAGCTGGGTCTCCACCGTGAGCTCGAAGCTCGTGTCGCCCGTGCGGTGGAGCGCGAAGGTTCCCACATCGGGTCCTTCCTCCAAAGCCGAAGCGTCGCTGGCCACAATTGTGACGACCGGCGCCACCGCAGTGAGCTCGACCACATCGGGCGCGCTGGTGTGACCACCGTCGTCGACGATCAGCTGGGCTGCGTAGACTCCCGGAAGGTCGACGACCAGAGACGGGCTGACGCCATCGGCTCCCGCGAGCATCGCGACGCTCCCCACCGGCGCGCTCACGAGCGTCCACGTGAACGTCAGCGACTGACCTTCGGGATCCGTCGAGCCGGAGCCGTCGAGAGAGACCATCATTCCCACCGTCACGTCACGATCGGGGCCAGCGACGGCGGTAGGCGGCAGGTTCTCGTCTTCGACCTGCAGGGAGATGCTCTGCTGCCCGCGGCAACCAGTGGCATCGATCACCCTGAGGAGGAAGTTGTAGGTCCCGGGAGACGTCGGGATCCCGGAAATCGACCCATTGGCGTCGAGCACGAGGCCCGGAGGCAGGGTCGCCGCATTGGCGACAAAACGGTATGGAGCCTCTCCGCCTCTGGCGACGAAGATCTGCTCGTAAGCCTCTCCCAGACGCGCTAGCTCAGGCTGCTGGGGATCGATGGTCACCGCAGAGCACGGTTCGTGGACGGTCAGCACCAGATCACGACGGCCCTCGCACCCGTTCGCATCCGTGACATCGACGCGCAGCGGATACTCGCCCGCCTGTCTCAGGATTCCACGCAAATGACCCTCGGAAAACTGCAGACCGTCAGGCCGTCTGCCAGAGAGCTTGAATGTGTAGGGCTCTACACCACCAGAGACGGTGAACTCGCGTTCGTAGAGCTCGCCGACCCGCCCGTCACGCAGAGACCCCGGACGCACCACGAGCTCGGGACACGGATCGATGACGTCCAGACGATAGGTGCGCGATCTCGTACAGAGCGCCGCGTCGGTTGCGGACAGCTCGAAGACGAATCGTCCAGGAGCTTCGAGGATTCCCGCCAACGTCGCGTCCTGGTCGAGATCCAATCCGCGAGGAAGGTGGCCACCAGAGACCGAGACGCTGAAGGGTGGACGCTCGCCCTGGATCTCCAGGGTGATGTCGACGAGCTCACCAATGGTGTAGTCGTCGATCGAGGTAGGGTTCAGACCCGGAGGTGAGCAAGCAGCACACTTGGCCACCCGGACGCCTCCGCGCCGAGCGAGCCCACCGCTCCCGAAATCCGGCTCGCCAAGCACGAGCCTCCCGCCCGCCAGATCCAGTGAAGACCCGAGGCTCGGCGAGCCCGCCCTCGAGAGCACCGAGGTCACGGTCCACCCGCCGCCATCGCGAGTGAGCACGTGAACGTCGCCGGTCTCGGAGTCGATCAGGCCGCTGACCAGCGCCATTTCACCCTGGACGACCAGCTGGCCGACGGAGTCGGCACCGCCAAACTCGAGAACTCGACCGCGGGACGTCCAGACTCCGGACTGTCTCTCGAAGGCGGCAACCCCGGCGACGACTCCGGGCGAGTCAACGCCGTCGCTGCCAACGAGGATGGTGTCTCCGCTGTGGGCGACCTCGGAGCCGAAGAACGGGGAAGGTACGAGTGACGTGAGCTCTTGCCGCTCGATCCACACGTCGCCGATCCGCTCCCAGACCAAGACACTCGAATCTCCCAGCGCTCCACTCCGCTTGGAGATCACCAGCGTGTTGCCGTCGAGATCCAGAGCGCCGCCCAGCAGGGTCTCGAAGGCGTCCTCGAGCTGGAGCTGGATCTCCCAGACACCAGCGCGACGAACGTAGACATCGACGCCCGAGCCGATCAGAGGGTCGCTCCAGCTCGTCGCCAGCGTGCCCTGGCTCAGCGCTACCGTCCCGGGCACCTCGTCGTCGACCGTCACTCGCTGGGTCCAACCCCAAGAGCTCCCGTCGAACCGGTAGAGATCGACCGCACCTTTGCTGGAAACGGCCAGGTCCAGACCATCGATCGCAACGTGGTAGCCAAACTGACTCTCGAGTGCCGGATTACCCACGAGCGTCTGACTCAGCTCGAAGTCCCCAGCCGCTCGCTCGTAGATCGACACCATGCCCTGGTCGTCGGCTCCGCCCGGCTCGGCGAACGGAGTGCCGACGACCACGACCTCCCCGCCACCGTTGATCGCAACCGAGCTCCCGAACTCAGCCTGCGCAGCACCGTCTGGGTCCAGGAGCAGCTGCTCTTGTCTGACATCTCGACAGGCGATGTAGACCACGGCCGAACCCTGCGCCAGGTCACCGCCGATCGAATCGCCTTCGATACCGATCACGATCTCGTCATCGTGAAGTGCCAGGGAGCTCCCGAAGACATCACCGGAACGACCGAAAGGCGCCAGGACCCGCTGGGCTTCACTCCACTGGTCCCCATACCGCCGAAAGACGTGTGCCGCACCCTGATCCACGTGGGTCAGGTCCCGACCAATCGCCGCCGCCGCGACCAGGTCACCGTGAACCGAGACGGCGTGTCCAAAGAGGTCACCGGCATCGCTGAGAGCTGGCGTCAGCTTCTGCTGCCTTCGCCAGCGAGCACCGTCCCGCACGAAGACAAAAGCTGCTCCCACATCATCCTGCTGCTGTCCCGCCGAGACATCGTCGTCGAACGGCGCCCCCACCACCAGAGTGTGACCACTGAGCGCAACGTCGAAGCCGAACTGATCAAAAGCCTCACCCTGGGGCACCGTGAGCTTGGACTGCTGGAACCACTCTGCTTCGCGCAGCTGGAAGACGTAGGCCGAGCCCTGATCGACGTTGCCTCCCACGTCGTCGAAGCGCGCACCCACGAGGGCCGTCTCGCGATCCAGCGCCACCGACTCGCCAAAGAGATCCGCCTGGGTCCCGTCAGAGGCAGTCAGCTTGGCCTCGACCGCCCAGTCCCCAGACCGCCGCTTGAAGACGTAGACGGCACCCTGTGCCGGCGTGCCGTCGACCCGGTGAAGCGGAGAGCCCACCAGAACTCGATTGGACGACACGTCGACGTCGTAGCCGAAGAAGTCTCCGGCTGAAGCGTCCTCGGGAGTCAGCTTCGCTTCGAACGCCCAAGTGTCGCCGTAGCGACGGTATAGGTAGGCAGCACCCGTACTCCCTGCGCCCGTGTCGTCGAGAGCAGCGTACGCACCCACGACGAGCCAGCTGCCAGAGAGAGCCACCGAGTGACCAAAAAACGCCTCAGGTGATCGGTCGGGCGCATTGAGCCGCGCTGTCTGGACCCAGCTCCCGGACTGCCTTCGAAAGACGTACACCGAGCCTTCGTCGCCGCCGAGCAGGTCGTCCCCGGGAGCACCTATCACCGCCGTGTTGCCGTCGAGCGAGACGGATCGGCCGAACGCGTCGCCAGCGGACCCGCCGTTCGCAAGCAGACGAGATTCCAGCGCCAATAGAGGATCGGTCTGCACGGTGCTGGCCACCAGAGGTATCGGGTCGTCATGCGACTTGGCCGACTCTGCCCCGCCGGTAGCCGAGTCCTGGGCGGCCCCTGGAGTGCTCGCCCGCAGTAGACAGGCGGCAGCAACAGCCACGAGGATCCAGGCCCTCTTTCGGGACCTCATGGCTCGATCACTGCTGGAGAACAACAAGGCTTCGTGCATGACCTGCTCCGACCTCTATCGGCCAGGAGTGCTTCCGCGGGTATCGCGATCGTCGACAACCTGGCTCGACAGGTCACAGACGCGATGCCTCGTCAAAAGCGATCAGCGTCAGCCGAGCTGGCCTACCGGCGCCTGAGCGACCCACCCACGGCGTCAGCGGTTGGCAGCTGCGAGCACCCTCGACGTCTCAGTTGCCCAGCGACTGCCTGGCGCGAAGCGCTGCCAGAAGGTGTTGGCTCTGCCCAGCGCTTCAATGGCCGCTTGGGGTTGTCCGAGACCAACCCGAGCGCGACCCAATGCGACCCACGCATCCGCAAGTTCCGGACTCGCCTGTTGCTGCTGCTTCTCGAGAGCCGCGGCTCCGGACTCGAGTCGTCGAACGGCATCGCCGAACTCTCCTTGCACGACCAACACCTGCCCCATCGCCACCTGAAGCAACGCTTCGACCCGCTTCGGATGCTGATCGGCATGGCGCTGGTCGAAAGCCAGCTGCAGAACGAACAAAGCCTCGTCGGCCTCGCCGATGCCGAGCAGGGCCAGCCCGTGCATCCAACCGACCAGCGGAGGTGTTCGGAAACGCTCATCGAAGCCGGCCATCGCGACCCTCAGGTCTCGTCGGGCGTCGTCCGATCGCCCCAGGTGCGACATGGCCAGCGCCCGCGCGGACAGGACGGTCAAGGCCTGTTCACTTCCTTCACCCCGCGTGCTCGACATGATCTTCCAGGCCTGCTCCAGGTCCGCGAGCGCCTCGAGTGGTCGTCGGGCGTAGAGTCGACTGTAGGCCCTCGCACGCACTGCGGTTGCGAAGTTGTAGGACTCCTCAGAGTAGTGCTGCGACAAGATCTTCACCGTGTCGGTGCCTCGAGCGACGGCCAACTCGAGATCACCCAGGTAGATCGCCAGCATGACCAGTCGCTCCGCCATGAAGCCCGCCATCAGGCTGTCTTCACCAAAACGCTCGACGGCGAGCTCGCGACCGGTGCGAAGCTGCAGCAAGGCTTCGTCGATTCGCTCCACCGAAGCCAAGGTTCGGCTGTAGAGCCCGCGGGCATCGGCAACTCGAGGATGCCTCGGGTCGTCGCCGTAGGCGCGCAGCGCCAGGTCGAGCGCCCGCCGCGCCACTCGCATGGCTTCGTCGTCGTCGCGCACGAAGTGCAGCGTCAGACCGTAGAGCGTGCCCGAGTCGACCGCCTGAGTGCTCTCTTCACCAAAACGCTCGAGCGCAAAGTCGAAGGACTCTCGCGCAAAGGTCACAGCCTCCTCGTACTGACCCTGATCGATCGCCGCGTGCGCTCGATCCTGAAGCACCTCGGAGAGGTCCGAGCGGTTGAGCTCGGGTGCCGCCCGCAGTATCGGCAGCACACTCTCGACCTCCTCGCGCATCTCGTCTGGCCGCCCGCGGAAGCGATGCACCTTGGCCATCAGCACCCGAGCTTCCACGGTCTTCGGATGAGTCGGGCCCAGCTCGCTCCGCGCCTGACCGAGCGCTGTACTGATGACGGTCTCCGCTCGATCCGTGTCCTGCAGCCGGATCAGGCTTCTCCCGACGACGTTGAGCAGTTCGACTCGCAGCTCCGGTCGGTCTTCGAAACGTTCGTCGATCCGTTGATGCGCCTGGTCGAGGAGATCCACTGCCGAGAGCTGACCGGTCGCGACGTACGGATCCGCCTCGCGAAAGATCGAGGCGATGAACTCCTTGACCTCCTCGGCTCGATCCCGCTCTTCGAACGCGATGCGCGCTTGCCACAGAGCAGTCAGAGCTCCCACTACCAAGGCAGACACCACGGCAACCGACGCTGCCACGACGAGCCGATTTCGGGTCACGAACTTGCGGGCGCGATACCACCGCCCGTCAGGGCGTGCCTTGACCGGCATGTCGTCGAGGTGTCGCTGGATGTCCTCCGCCAGTTCGTACACCGTGGCGTAACGCTCGTCCGGGTTCTTCTTGAGCGCCTTGAGGACAATGGTGTCGACGTCACCGCGCAGGGCACTGCGGTCCATGCTGTCCCCGACGATCTCGCTCGGACGCTTGGGGTCTGTCTCGAGAATTGCCTCCTCGAGCGCACTCGCAGTCTGACGCCTCAGTCTGTAGGGTCGCTCACCGGTCAGCAGTTCATAGAGCAGGACTCCGAGTGAGTAGACGTCGGTCGCCACCGTCAGGGCCTCTCCGGCAATGTGCTCCGGCGACGCATACTCGGGAGTCAGGGCTGTCCCGACGATCTGCGTGAGAGGAAAGCCCTCGTGCTCGTCTTCCAGGAGCTTGGCGATGCCAAAGTCGAGCAGGCGAACGTGTCCCTCCTCGGTCACCAGGATGTTGGAGGGTTTGATGTCGCGATGCACGATGAGCTTGGCGTGAGCATGAGCGACCGCATCGGTCACCTGCAGAAACAACCGCAGCCGCGCTCGAAGATCGAGACCCTGATCGTCGACGTAGCGGTCGATGGGATCACCCTCGACGTACTCGAGCGCGAGGTAGGGCTGACCATCTGCGGCCAGCCCCGCGTCGTACAGCCGAGCAATGTTGGGGTGCTCGAGAGCCGAGAGAATGTCGCGCTCACGCGCCAGCCTGGCCAGGAGCCCTTTTCGCGGCCAGGGTCCTCGCGGCAGTTTGAGGGCCACCGGCCGCTTGATTAGGCCGTCTCGTCGCTCGCCGAGCCAGACGGTTCCCATTCCTCCCTCACCAATCGTCTCGAGGAGTCGATAGGGACCGACGTCGGGTCGTCCGAGTTCGTGGGCCTCCAGGCTCTCGACCGGTGTAGGGGCAAGCGGCTCGAGCTCGGTGCGGGCATCCTCGCGAGCCAACAGGCGCTCCAGCTCGGCACAGATCCCGGGTTCACTGTCTCTCAACGACGAGAGCAGCGTCGCACGTTCCGCGGCCGCGAGATCCACCGCCGCCAGAAACAGCTCGTCCAGCCGTCTGAAGCGCTCGGCACTGTTCATGCTCCGCTCCTCCGTGTGATCCTCCATGGACCGTCCGCAGACGAGTCCCTCAGACTGTCTACAGACGGAAAAGGACGGTTCGAGCGATCACACGACACGAGAAGACGCGTCGTTAGAGCTCGAAGAGCTCGCTCGTGCGAACCTCTACTGGCCGCGTGATCCAGGGCCTGGAGCCTGATCAGCCTCAGGCGCTTGGCTAGTAGCCATCCGCCGATCGAAGTTGCGAGACCACTTCAAAGCAACGCGCAAGCGTTGCCCGGATGATCTGCGATCAGTCGGAGTAGGCCTCCGCGTAGGTCTCGCGCAGCTGGTTCTTCTGGACCTTGCCCATGGTGTTGCGCGGTAGGGCGTCGACGACGTAGAAGCGCCGCGGGTGCTTGAAGCGTGCCAGCCGTTCGTCGAGTGCGGGCTTGAGGGACTCGGGATCTACTGGAGGCTCGTTCGGGTCCTGGACGAGCACGGCAACCACTCCTTCGCCGAGGTCGGAGTGGGGTACGCCGATGACGGCCGACTCGAGGATTCCGGGCTGCTCGTCGAGCACGCCTTCGATCTCCTTGGGGTAGATGTTGTAGCCGCCACAGATGACCAGGTCTTTGGCGCGTCCGACGATGCTCACGCGTCCGTGCTCGTCCATGGTCGCGACGTCACCCGTGATGAAGAACCCGTCAGAGCGATGCTCTTCCTGTGTCTTCTCCGGAAGGCGCCAGTACCCGCTGAAGAGGTTGGGGCCTTTGACCTCCAGGACTCCCACTTCGTTTGGTGCCATCAGCTCGCCGGACTCGTCGGCGACGCGCACCACCACATCTGGAAGGGCAAACCCGACGGTACCGGCAACTCGCTCCCCATCGAGAGGGTTGGACGTGATCATGCCGGCTTCGCTCATGCCATAGCGTTCCAGGATCTTGTGGCCGGTGCGACGCTCGAACTCCTCGAACGTCGCCTCGTTGAGGGGCGCCGACCCGGAGATGAAGAGACGCATGTTCGAGCACGACTCACGATCGAAACCGGGTTCTTCCAGCAGACGGACATAGAAGGTGGGAACTCCCATCATGACCGTGGCCTGCGGCAGTTTCCCAAGAACGACACCAGCGTCGAAGCGGTCGAAGAACAGCACCCGCGAAGCGTTCACAAGGGCGGTGTGGAGAGCCACGAAGAGACCGTGGACATGAAAGATCGGGAGCGCATGCAAGAGCACGTCACCGTCCCTGAAACCCCAGAGCTGGTGGAGGCTTCGAGCGTTCGACGTCAAATTGCCATGCGTCAGCATGGCGCCTTTGGAGCGCCCGGTGGTGCCCGACGTGTAGACGATGGCCGCTAGATCTTCGGAACTTCGAGCAGCCAAGGGGGGCGCCGGGACGTGGTCGGTCGAAGGAGCAAGGTCGTGCTCGGTCAAGATCGAGGCATCGCGAGCCGCGCGTTCGAGGGACGCCCGTCTGCCGTCTTCACACACGAGCACACGCGGCTCGGCGTCTTCGACAAAAGAGGCTACCTCCTCAGCGGTGTAGGCGACGTTGAGCGGCACGTAGATCGCTCCAGCCCTCAGCACGGCCAGATACAGCGCTACCGCATCACTCGACTTCTCGATCTGTACGACGACTCGATCCCCCGGGACGACGCCGAGGTCGGAGAGCTGGCGATGCAGCTGACCGGCATGCGCCTCCAACTGCCCGTAAGACACGCACCTGCCATCCTCGAGCTCGAGACTCGTGGACTCGCGAGACGACGCCCAGCCTTGCTGTAGGAACTGATACGTGTTCATGATGCATGACCTCCGAGTCGCCCACACGGAGCGACCGCAACAGCTAGGATTCTCTGGCCGAGCTCGAGCACGACAGAATAACCTCCCCGCGACTCCCGGAGCTCGCCTGACCACCGGAGAGTCTGGAGGCGCGCCGGAGTCCGGCTCGGACTGGCAGCCCTGGTAGGAACAGACAAAACCAATCCAGCGTTCTGAAACGAAGACACTGCCGAAATCCGGCTGCTGAGACACACGGAGCTGGAGCCGCGAGCCTTCGGCCCGAGAAGCCTCCCGGATGGAACGGCTTCATGGATCGAACGACTTCCGGGATCGACATCTCTCATCCGGGAAAACCCCAGGTTTCGAGAACCCCTCACCTACCCCAAACTCAATTCGGAGCAACGAACGATGACCTCCAACAGGATCTTCACGCCTTTCCTCGTCGCCCTGACTCTCACGACGCTCCTCCTGGCCACTCCGGTGACGGCAGCCGACTACTCCGTCGATGCGGTCCACTCCTCGGCCCTCTTCAAGGTGACGCACCTGGGCACCTCGAACTTCTACGGCATGTTCAAAGAGATGGAAGGCACCATCGTCTACGACGACGCCAACCCGGCGGGATCGTCCATCGAGATCACGATCGCCGCGGAGAGCGTCGACACGCGCAGCGAAAACCGGGACAACCACGTCAAGAGTCCAGACTTTCTCAACGCCAAGCAGTTCCCCAAGATCACCTTCAAGAGCACGTCGGTGAAAGCCGCGGGCGGCGGGTTGGAGGTCACGGGTGACTTGACTCTGCTCGGGGTCACCAAGCCCGTGACGGCAAAAGTGGTCAAGACAGGTGAAGGCAAGAACCCTCGGAGCGGCGCGGAGCTCATCGGCTTCGAGGCGACGTTCTCGGTCGATCGAACGGCTCACGACATGAACTTCATGGCTGGACCACTCGGCGAAACGATCGATTTCACCCTCGCGGTCGAAGCGATCAAGCAGTAGCCATGTCTCACGTTGCGGCCGAGAACGGTACGAGGAGTCCCCGAACATGCTCGTGAGTAACGTCCTACTCCCCAGCGTGCTCCTGCCGCTCGCGACGGCCGCAACCGTCATGGTCTTCCTGACGCGCCTGTCGAGCCGGGCCTCGGCGGGCTCCGCGTGGGCAGTTGCCGTGGCATTTGCCACCACCTTCCTGGCCCTTACGGGACCGCCTCGCATCCCGCCGATCGAAGCCACCCAGCGCCTGCTCTTGCTCGTCGTCGCCGCACCGCTGATCGTGGACCTGGCGAGCATGGGCAGGCGCCAGGCGGTGGTGCGCACGCTTCAGATCATCGCTCTCGCCGTCACGGTCTTCTGGCTCGTTCAAACGCTCGTGACCAACAGCTGGAGCGCGACCGAAAGTGCTGCTCGGATCGCGATCATGTTGGCGCTGGCGGTCCTCGTGCTCATCGGAGTCAGAGGCGCACTGGTGAGCACAGCCACTGCTCAGGCTGATCGGGCGGACGAGGCCGACGAAGTGAAAAGGGCGGACGAGGAGAGTGCGACGGATCGATCAGAGCGCCTGATCGACCACCCCGCCGCTGGGCGCTTTTTCCTCCTCGTCCTCCTCGCGATGACCTCTGCAGCGCTGGGCCTTGCAGGAAGCGCTCGACTGTCTTTCCTCATGCTTGGCGCAACCGTCGGCTTCGCCACTGTCGAAGCTTTCCAGATGCTGATCGGGCGTCACGGAGAAAGGCAGGTTGGACCAGCCTGGCGGGACGGTCATGAGCTCTCCATCACGACCATCACGCTCGGCCTCCTGATCATCAGCCACCACTATGCCGAGCTGACCGTCGTTCAGACGCTCCTGCTCGTCGCCGCCTTCGGTCTCCTCCGGGTCCCGGGTCGCGCGCGCGCTCTCGCGATCCTTCCAGCGACGATCACGGTCGCGCTGCTCGCCTACACGGCTTTCACCCGAGAAGACGACCCCTACGACTACTACTCGAGCGCCTCGTGTTCCGAGACGTGCGTTTCGAGCGCGGTCGAAGCCCGAGACCGCTCAGTCGTCTGACGCCAGGCGCGCTCGGGCCTTTCGGCGGAGCTCGTCGAGCTCGGTGAGTCGCTCTGCCAAGCGCCTTTCGAAGCCCGTTTCGCGAGGGTGGTAGAAACGCTCGTTCCGCAGTCCGTCAGGGAGACACTGGAGCCCGGCCAGCCCGGTCTCGGTCTCTGGCGCGTACTCGTAGCCTTTGGCGTATCCGACATCTTTCATCAGCTGTGTCGGCGCGTTCCTGATGGCAAGTGGAACAGGCTCGGCCGGTCGCTCGGCCACGGCGTGACGGGCCGCCTTCTCGGCTTCGTACGTCGCTACGCTCTTGGGCGCCAACGCAAGGTACAAGGTGGCTTGCGTCAAGAAGATCAGACCTTCCGGCAGGCCCACTCGCTCGAAACTCTGCCATGCCGCCAAGGTCTGCTCCATGGCCCGTGGATCGGCGAGTCCGACATCTTCGCTCGCAAACCTCAGTAGGCGACGGGCCACGTACTTCGGCTCTTCACCGGCCTCGAGCATACGCATGAGCCAGTAGACACTCGCATCCGGGTCACTCTCGCGGAGAGACTTGTGAAGAGCCGAGATGAGGTTGAAGTGTTCCTCACCACTCTTGTCGTAGAGCAGGACCTTGCGCTGCAGCACGGTTTCCACGGCAGCACGATCGATCCGGTCTCGTCCTGCAGCAGCAGCGTCTTCGACGATCAGCTCCAGCTGAGCCAACGCCCTTCGCCCATCTCCCGAGGCCAGCTGGGCAAGAACCGCCAAAGCCTCGTCGTCGACTTCGACGTCGAGACCGCCCAGTCCTCGCTCGCGATCGGCCAGGGCGCGACGCATGAGAGCCAGAGTCTGCGGCTGATCGAGAGGCTGCAGCACCAAGACACGACAGCGCGACAGCAGCGCTCCGTTGAGCTCGAAAGACGGGTTCTCGGTCGTCGCACCAACCAGGACGACGTCACCTCGCTCGACGAAAGGCAAGAACGCGTCCTGCTGCGCCTTGTTGAAGCGATGAATCTCGTCGACGAACAGCAGCAACGGGCGCCCACCTCGTCGGTCGGCGCGGCCCATGACGTCCTTGATCTCCTTGATGCCCGAGGTGACGGCTGAGAACGGTACGAAAAGCATGGATGTCTGGCGCGCCACGATACGGGCGAGAGTGGTCTTGCCCGTGCCCGGCGGTCCCCACAGGATCAGCGACGGAACGCGATCCTCTTCGATGGCGCGGCGCAGGAAGGCTCCCTCGCCCACCAGCTGATCCTGGCCAATGACGTCGTCCAGACTCGTGGGCCTGAGGCGCTCAGCCAGAGGTGCTCGGGTGCTGGCTGTTGCCAGCGTGTCATCCGAGCCCGATGACGGGCTGCGATGGTCGCGTTGCCGAGACTTCGATCCGCCCGAGTCGAAAAGGCTGCTCTGGTCGGTCATGCCCCAAGCGTACCCGGGCACGTCAGCACAAAGACACCATCGTGTCTCGAGCGCGCTAGCTACCGGAGGTGAGAGACAGCCAGTCGACGTCCCCCGTCCCTACGAAGACGGCGCTGATGGGGCGAACCATTGCACCCTTCAGAAAGTCGAAACACAGGTCGTCAGGGTCGAGCTCACCATCACCATCATCCTGGTAGAGGACCACCCATCGATCACCGACCTGCAGCAGGTCTCCCGGCGCGACCTGGTCCCAGCTCACCCCGGTAGCGAGCTCGATTCGCTGCCAAGGCGCGTCACCGCCCGCGACACCAGCTCGCTCCAATAGAGCCCGCAGGAGCAGCAGCCGATTGCTCGCGATGTTCTGCTCCGTCCAACCAGCCACCGTTTCGACGACTTCCTCGGGGGCCTCGGGGGTCGGCTGCAGAAAGCTGAGTCCGAACTTTCGGGACGGGAGATCGAGCGCGCCCTCGAGATGCATCTCGACCGCAGGGAATCGCGACGAATCGGCCAACAGCTCCTGTGGACCAGCCGACTTGAACCTCTCGCCAGGCACCAGAGCCATCTCGTCGTCGAACAGCTCGATCCATACCTGGTAGTGCTGCGTCCCAAACGAAAGACGCTGAGCCTGTTCGAGCTCCAGAGAGTCGTCACGACGCGCGCGGACGCTCGCCTCCGCCACCCAACCATTACCCCACGCCGGATGAGAGAACGACTCGACGCGAAAGCGCCGTAGGTTCTCGACCGAATCGATCTCGGTATAAGGCGCCGATCCTTCGACCGTGGACCAAAGATTCTTGACGATTCGCCGACCTTCCCAGCGCCTGATCGTCGCTGGGTCGACGGGCTCGCCGTCGATGGTGATCGAACGGGCTTCGCTGAAGTAGATCGGTGAGCCGTCAGCACTCACGGCTTCCAGGATCGCAAACAGCCGTACGCGCTGACCCGCAAGCAGCTCTCTCCGGCCAACGACGGCGTCCCCCGAGCCTTCGGTATCGACGCCTACGTAGGCTTGCTTCAGTTCGAAGGCCCCGTCGCCTCCGCCGCACGCGCCTAGCCAGAACGCGGCCATCAGGACGAGTCCGATCCGAAGAGCAGACACGGCGAAACCGGGCAGCTTCATCCGCCGTCACCCATCGCGAGCGTACGCGCCTCCTCAGGCACGCAGCCGGTCGACGCGCTCGGCAACGTCCCGGAAGTTGGTGTCGTTGCCATAGATCTCGGCAAAGGCGTCGAAGGCGGCGCCAGAGTTCTCCATCGACTCGTAGGTCAGCCCGAGATCGTAGAGCATGCTCAGCCGCTGATCACCGGTCAGATGATCGGAGTCGAGCGCGCGCTGATACCAGTTGACCGCCAGGTCAGGGAGCCCTTTCTCGCGAAAGCAGAGACCGAGCATCGCGCACGAGTCCACCAGATAACGGGGATCCTTGGCCGAGATCTGGAATTCTCCGATCGCCTCGTCGAGGAGCATCATCTCTCGATAGGCAATACCGAGGTTGTAGTGGGTATCGGAGTCTTCTTGTGGGATGTTCTCGGAGACGCCTCGCTTGAAGCCCTCGACGATTTGCTCGAGTGACTGTTCACTGGGGTCGGCGACCGCTTCTGGAACCGACTCGGCCGCTGGCTGGTCGCCGCCGTCTTCGAGCTCGTCGCGTAGCGCAGCACCCAGATCGAAGAAGCTCTGCTCTTCGTCGAACAGACCATCTTCCGCGGACTCGACCTCTGTGGATTCGGTTTCGTCGAGCCAGCTGGGCGTCGAAGACTCTTCCTCGGAAGCCGGCGGCTCGGCCGAACCGGACTCCACCTGCATCGCGTCACTCTCGAGCGCGGGCGACGCCTCAGCCTCCACAGGCACTTCACTCGGCGGCGACTCGCTCGCGACCGAGTCCTCGACTGGAAGCTCGGTGACCGCGTCGTCCGCAACGGGTACGTCCAATGCCGGTTCAGCTGAGAGAGGCTCGTCCGGCGCCGCGATCGCCTCATCACCCATCACTGCGTCGGCCTGCTCGAGAGCGTCGTCCTGAACGGGGCTTTCGAGCGCCACCTCCGAGTCGAATTGCGACGGCTCCTCGGCCTCCTCCGGCTGTGTCGCTTCGAACGCAGGCTCCACGTGGTCGTCGATGTCCACCGGCTCTTCTGCCGCCGGGGCTTCGAAAGCCTCTGCCGCCGCGGGCTCGACAGCCTCCACGACATCTTCTGGTAGGTCACCGGCTGGTTCTTCGTCGGCTGCCTCGAGCTCGTCGACGGGTGCATCCGCCCAACTCGTCGCGGGCGCCGACTCGGAACCAAGCCATCCGCTCGATAGGTCTTCGGCGGGAGCTGGCTCCTCGTCTGTGTCCGCCATGTCTGCGACGCCAGCGTCCTGGACGTCCACAGCCGCGTCTTCGGATGTCGTCTCGACAACCTCCTCTTCGAGATCTGCGGGGGCGATCTCGTCAACGGAGAGCGGTTCGGCAGCTGCGGCAGCCGGTTCAGGATCGATCGCCTCGACAAACGATTCCTCTGGAGAGACCTCCGCCTGCTGGTCCTGCAGCGGAGTCTCAGCGGAGACTGAATCGTCAGCGTCGGAATCGTCCGCCAGCGGCTCGTCCGCAGGCGCGTCTTCGAACGGAGCCGCCTCGGCCGCTACCTCTGTCTCCGCGTCTTCGGGAGCGGACTCGTCGACCTCGGCAGTAGCCTCGTGGCCGGCGTGAGCAGTCACCGAGCCTTCGGCCTCGAAGGTCTCCAGATCCTCTCGAAGATCATCGACATCGAGCTCGGAGTTGCTCATGACGCCTTCACCGAGCAGATCGTCGTCGACGATCTGAACCTCGATGTCGGCTTCTTCCTGCCCCATTCCTTCGAAGCTCTCGGAGATATCAGGAGAGCCGTCCGAAGCAGCGGTCAACGCGTCGAACGCGGCGTCGATGCCGTCCACGAGATCCTGGTCGGAGTCTGCCACCGGCTCGCTGGCGACGTCGTCGGGTGCCATCTCCTCGACGTCAGCGGGAATGGAATCGCTCGCATCCATCGGATCGAGCGCAATCTCGTCGACAACCGACTCGGAGACGTCGAGAGTCGCCATGGCGGCTGCAGTTTCGGATGGCAGACTCTCTCGAGAGACATCGCCGTACTCGGTTTGCGTATCGACCGCCGGAGCGCTGATGTTCGCTCCGTCGATCGTGTAACCCGCACCCCGCAGCTGCGACTCCACCCGGTCCCAGTCTTCGCCTTCGCCACTGGTGGCCTGATGAAGCTGGCGGGCGCGCTCGACGACCTGCAGACGCTTGTCGTCCTCGAGCAGGAGATCCACGAGACGGCTCAAGGCAGCTGCCGACGACGAATCGAGCTCCGCCGCATCCTTGAGCCGGTCCAACGCCTTTTCCTTGAGACCATACTTAGAAAAGACATCGGCTTCGGAAATCAGTTCCTGAACCCGATCTTCCATCTCGGGTTGAGTGTCGAGAACACCGAGGTCACTCGCTACGGGCTTGGCGACTCGACTCGGCGTCTCGTCGGCTTGCTCCGCATCGGGAGCAGAGTCTTGTGCGGGCCCGACGTCTACGGAGTCGGGCTCCGTGGTCTCCGGTCCGAAACGGATCTGATCGAACGACAGATCGATCTCGGCTTCGATCTCTTCATCGGTCGGATCCGCCGCAATCGGCATGTCGCCAACCGAGTGACCCTCCACGCCACCGTCGAGCTCGGGGCCATCGATGGGACCGTCGACTGTCGAGCTCGACGGCTCGGCCTCATCGACGGCAAGGACCTCGAGGTCAGCCAAGGGATCGAGCTCGATTTCTGAAGCGGGTTCGGCCGGGGCGTCGTGAGACTCGGCCAAGGGGTCGAGCTCCACCTCCCAGCCTTCGTCATCAGACGGTGGATCGAGCTCCACGACAGGCTCTCGAGACAACTCGTCGCCGGCCTCTCCGAGCTGCGCAACGTCGAGGCCACCTTCGATCTCATCCAGGTCACCAAGGACAAAAGAGCCAGACTCGCTGAGCTCAGGTTGGGGATCGACCATTGGATCGAGGCCCCCGCCGCTTTGAAGATCTTCATGGACTTCGCCGCCGAAGGCAGCCGGCGCCGCGGCGTCTGCCGGAAGCGCCGGATCCGAGAGCTCGGTGGGAACGTCGTCGCCAAGGTCGTCGGCCGAATCGAACGGAGGAGCGCCGGAATCACTGGGGACATCACTACCGACCAGATCGCTCTTCACCTCAGGCGGGCTCACGAGTGAGCGCAGAGTCTCCGCCTGAGGATTGTTTTCGATCGCTGCCGTCAGCAGCCGAGATGCTCGAGCCTCTCCCCCCGCCTCCTTGATCGCAACGAGAGCCTCGGAAACGAAGTCCAGGTCGTCGGGAGCGACCCGCATCGCGCGCTCGTAGACCTGAAGAGCGTGATCGATCTGACCATGAGAGAGCATGAGGCTCGCGATGCGTCCGTACGCCTCCATGGCACGCGTGAGCTCGCCCTCCTCCTTGAAGAGATCGGCGAGCTTGAGAAAGTGGCTCGGGTTGTCGGACTCGAGCTCTACGAGTTGCTCGTAGATCGAGATCGCGGATCGACGGTCACCCGTATTCAGCGAGTGTTCCGCTACCTGGGTGTAGTGGTTGCGGGCGTCGTTGACGAGCCCCTGCTTCTTGTAGAGCTCTGCCAGCCGACGATGCACGTCCATGTGGCCCGGGTCGATCCGGTGGATCTTCTTGTAGACCGCAATCGCCTTGACGTAGAACCCGTCGAGCGCGTACTGCTCAGCGGTCTGCAAGTAATAGCGAACCGCGTCCTCGTTCTTGCGAAGACGAACGTAGAGATCACCGACTCGATTGAGCGTGTTGGTGTCCCCCTGGTTCTTGTCGAGTACCTTCTTGTACTCCTTGATCGCTGCTTCGATCTTGCCCTTGGCGACCAGCTTCTCGGCGGCCTGCAGGACGTCCTTCCTGAATAGCGCCACGTCAAGCCCCCCGTTGAGCCGATTCGAGCCGCGGAATCACGGATTGAAATGTCAGTCGATGCGCCGGCGTCGGTCCAAGAACCTCCAGAGCGCGCCGGTGCGCCCCTGCGGCATAACCCTTGTGGCTTCCGAAGCCATAGTCGGGATACTGCTCGTCGAGCTCGGTCATGATCCGATCCCGATGAACTTTGGCGACGATCGAAGCGCACGCAATGGCGTAGCTCAGCGCGTCACCCTTGACCACTGGCACCGAGGGAGCAGTGGTCTCGATGCGAACCGCGTCGACGAGAACGAGGTCGGGGGTTGGCCTCAACGCCTCCACGGATCTCCTCATGGCGCACCTCGTGGCTTCGAGGATGTTGATTCGATCGATAACGGATGCTGATACCGCGACCCACGCAGATGCGATGCACTGTTCTTCGATGATCGCGCACAGACGCTCGCGTTGCGCTGGTTTGAGCTTCTTGCTGTCGTCGACGCCAGGGATCCAGGAATCGGGATCGACGATGACGGCGGCTGCGACCACCGGCCCGGCCAGGCAGCCGCGCCCGGCCTCGTCCACACCGGCGATGAAACGGTAGCCACTCAGGCCAATCTGCTTCTCGAAGGCGCGGAGCAGTCCTACGCGGTACGCCTCGCTCATCAAAGCGACCAGATCCTGCTCCGTACTGGACATGAGCCGACGCCCGTCAGCAGCCCTCTGAGAAGGACGCTCGCAACGAGAGGGCAAGCGGAAGTCGACATCCGGGGGATGTCACCAAGAACTGCCTGCTCCGCTCATCCATGCGAGGTCCGATCCATCAGTTGTCCCGGCGCTCCTCGATACGCGCCGCCTTACCCCTCAACTCTCTGAGATAGTACAGCTTAGCGCGTCGCACCTTGCCCTTGCGGACAACCTCGATCTTATCGACCACTGGCGAGTGGAGGGGGAAAATGCGCTCGACCCCGATACCGCCGGAGATCTTGCGGACCGTGAAGGTCTCGCGGGTTCCACTTCCGCGTCGGGCGATGACGACTCCCTGGAAGATCTGGATCCGCTCCTTCTGGCCCTCGATGACTCTGACGTGGACCTTGACGGTATCGCCGGACCTGAACTCGGGGCGGTCCTTGAGGTACTCCGCCTCGTGCCGCTGAACGATATCGACTGCGTTTGTGCTCATTTCAAGTTCTCGCTTCAGGAATCGCTTGGGATTTGGCGCTTTCGATCTGGCGCTTGGGACTTGGCCTGTGGCCCTGGCAAGGGTTCAGCTGGAATGTGACGTGGCCAAAGTGGGTCACGTTCTCCCAGAACCGCGACCTCGGCGAATCTGTCGTGGCTCGAAGGTCTCGGGTCTCATGGACCGGCAAAGCTCGGACGCGACGATCACTCGACAGCTCACACTCGACAGCTCAGTCTCGACCGTTCACTCTCGACCGTTCACCGTGTACGAACCGCCAGTCGACGTCGCGACGGCACCGCCGCCGGATCTAGCATTATCGCGGTTATTCGATCGGGAAGCAAGACAGACCGGGACGAACACGGCGAGGCCAGGAGGGGCCCTGGAACCCGCGAGCTGCACCCTTCGGCACCCCGGTTTGCGAGAAATCCTCCAGGTTCCTGGCTAGCCCTCGTCCAGCAAATCGGGGCGCTTGGCGCGAGTCGCGCGCAATGCCATACGCCGGCGCCATTCCGAGATGGCTTTGTGATCACCCGAGCGCAAGACCTCGGGGACACTCAAACCACCTACGACCGGTGGTCGCGTGTAGTGGGGATAGTCGAGCAAACCGTTACGAAAGCTCTCGTTCTCGACCGAATCCGCAAGCCCGACGACACCCGGGACCTGGCGACACACGGCCTCGATCACGACCATCGCGGCAACTTCTCCGCCATTGAGAACATAGTCACCGATGGAAAGTTCTTCATCCACGACCAGCTCGCGCACGCGCTCGTCGATGCCCTCGTAGCGCCCACACATCAGAACGAGATCGCCGACTTCGGCGAGCTTTCTCACCCGTGCGTCGTCGAGCCGATCTCCCTGGGGGCTCAGCAGGATTCGGTGTACCGAGCGGTCTGCACCGATCCGATCCATGGCGGCAAGCCAGGGAGGCGCCGTCATGACCATCCCTCCGCCACCACCATAGGGTTCGTCGTCGACAGAGCGATGCCGATCGCTGGTGAAGTCGCGCAGATCCCAGGCTTCGATCTCGACGAGTCCGGCCGCACGTGCCTTGCCCACGAGCGAAGTCTCGAGAAACGGACCAAACAGGCCCGGGAAGATGGTCACGACGTCGATACGCACGTTTCGATCAGCCCCTCGGGCAACCGCACACGAATCGATCTGGTCTGAACATCGACCTGGAGCAGGAAAGCCTTGACGAACGGGACCGACAGCCGGAGGCCCGCTCGCTCACCAGAGCAGTCCACCTCGAGCAGAATCCCGCCGCCGTCCTCGACGACATCGACGACGGTGCCCAGCTCGCCGAACTCCGAATCTTCGACGACACACCCCAGGAGCTCGTACTGGTAGTAGGTGTCCGGATCTTCGAT
>JANQPS010001168.1 GCA_028285365.1 Thermoanaerobaculia bacterium
AGCGGTGATGGAGGCACTTCTGGAGTCGCCAGAGTTCTGGAGCTCTCGAGGCGAGAAGATCAAGTCCCCGTTCGAGCTCGCCATGTCGTCGCTGCGTGCGCTCGACGCAGAGATCTCGGATCCGCGCCAGCTGGCCCAGTGGATCGAGCGCATGGGGCAGCCGCTCTACCGCTACCAGGCGCCCACCGGTTTCCCGGACGAGGCCGACTTCTGGGTCAACAGTGGCGCCCTGCTCAATCGGATGAACTTCGGCCTCCAGCTGGCCTCTGGACGACTGCGCGGGGTGCGCGTCGACCTGGCGCGGCTCAACGGCGATCGCGAGCCTGAGTCGAGTGAACGTGCGCTGGAGATATATGCCGAGCTCCTGATGCCCGAGCGCGACCTTGAAGACGCTCTGGCCCTACTCGAGCCCAATCTCACCGCCCCCGACATGTTGGCCCGCGTGGAGGCTGCAGCCCCAGGCGACACGAGCTCCCGCAGCGAGATGCAGGGGAGTGGGATGGAGGAGATGTCGTCCGACGATGGTAGTGCGCGGCGTGATCGAGGGCCTAGGCGCCGAGATCGGACGCAGCGAGCGGCTCGCGGCTCTACGGACTTCGCGACCGGCACGTTGAGCCCTCTGGCACAGGTTGTCGGCTTGATCGTCGGATCACCAGAGTTCCAGCGTCGGTGACGAGCAGACTGAAGAACAGAGACGAACGCGAGGTCTTCGAACCTCTTTGGAGATATCGACATGAGCCACCATCACAGCCATGAGAGCAACAGTTTGCAGCAGGCGGTCACGCCAACGCGTCGAGCGTTCCTCAAGAACGGCGGAATCGGGCTGCTGACCTTTGCTGCCGGACCGACGTTTCTGAAGCGGGCCGCCTGGTCGGCGTCGAGCAGCTCGAGTCGACGTAAGGTCCTGGTGGCCATCTTCCAGCGTGGTGCCATGGACGGTCTTGCGGCCGTGCCGCCACTCGAGGAGTCCAGGCGACTTGCCAAACTGAGACCGCGCCTGCACGTGTCGGCGGCCCGGGCCGCGGGCGAGCAGAGCGTGCTCGATCTCGGCGTGGGTTACGGAATGCATCCGGCTTTCGCCGAGTTGCTGCCGCTCTTCGAGGAAAAGCGCCTCGGCATCGTCCACGCCGTGGGTTCTCACGACCCCACGCGCAGCCACTTCGATGCCCAGGACTACATGGAGACAGCCACTCCCGGGCGCAAGGGCACTCGCTCGGGCTGGCTCAATCGAGTCGTTGGCGAGCTTGGCCACGAAGGTACGCCGTTTCGAGCGGTGTCGCTGACGTCCGCGTTGCCGCGCAGCTTCTACGGCGAGCACTCCGCTCTGGCCGTAGCGAACCTGGACGATTTTCGCGTGCGTGCATCGGGAGCCCGTCAGTCTGTATCGGCGGGCAACGGTTTCGAGAGTCTGTACCAGCAGACCACCCAGGACCTGCTGCGCTCGACTGGCGAAGAGACCTTCGAAGCGATGGACGTCCTGAGCAAGCTCGGTAGCGCGGACTCGCGTCGCGGTCGCAGGTCGAGGGCGAACTCGTACCCGCGCTCGCCGCTCGGCAACTCGCTCAATCAGATTGCGCGGTTGATCAAGGCGGACGTCGGGCTCGAGGTGGCGTTTGCCGAGAGCGGTGGTTGGGATACGCACGTGCGCCAGGGTGCGCTGGGCGGGAGCTTCGCCAATCGGGGTCGAGACCTCGCGCAGTCGATCGCGGCCTTCTGGGACGATCTCGGCGATCGCCAGGACGACGTCGTCGTGATGACCATGACCGAGTTTGGTCGGACCGCGGCCGAGAACGGGTCGGCCGGGACGGACCACGGTCACGCGTCGTGTCTCTTCGTCCTCGGCAACACCATCGACGGCGGCAAGGTCCATGGTCGATTCCCTGGTCTTGCCGAAGGTGATCTCTACGAGGGTCGCGACCTGGCCGTAACGACGGATTTCAGGTCGGTGTTTGCGTCGGTGGCGCGCGACCACCTCGGGGTGAGCGACCTGGGTCAAGTCTTTCCGGGTTGGAAGGCCAAACCGATGGAGCTGTTTCGCGCGTGATCGCGAGCCGCGTTCTCTTGCTTCTCCTTGCTCCGAAGAGAAATCTTGCGATCGTGAAACTTCCGCGAGGGGCCGGTCGTCATACCTGGTGTAGACAGTCAGAAACACCGCCCCTGAGGAGGTTCTCCGCGATATGCGCTATACCACCATCACCCGCAGCCGATCGTTCAAGTCGTTGTTCGTCCTTCTGACGATCCTCGTTCTCGCCGCTAGCCCGTCGCTTGCCAGCGACCGCTGGTTCCATGTCCGCGTCGAAGAAGGTGATGGCGCCAACGTCTCCGTCAACCTGCCGTTGAGCCTCGTCGAGATGGCCTTCGAGATGATTCCTGAAGAGATCTCCGAAGAGGTTTCTCAAGACGTCCACGTCGAGCTCAATGACGCTGGCTTCAACGTGGAGCAACTCCGGCGGCTCTGGGAAGAGGTTCGCTACGGACAAGACGCCACGTTCCTCACCGTCGAGGAAGACGACCACACGATCCAGGTGCGCAAAGAGGGTGACTTCTTCATTGCCGAGACCATCGGCAACTCGAGCGACACCCAAATCGACGTGCGCTTCCCGCTGCAGGTGGTGGATGCCCTGTTCTCTGGCGGCGAAGGCCGTCTCGACTTCGCAGCCGCGATCCGCGCCCTCGCCGACTACGGCGAAGGCGACATGGTCACCGTGCGCGAGAACGACAGCACGGTCCGCGTCTGGGTCGACAGCCAGAACGAGTCCAACTGAGCGCAGACACTCAGGCTCAGGACAGGCCCTTCTTCAGATTCAGGACAGGCAGGCCCGTCGCGAAAGCGACGGGCCTTTGTTTTGGTGTTGGAGCTTTCGCAGGATCGTGTGGTGCGTCCTGTCGGTGCCTTGATCGATAGGTGCGCGGCGCTGGAGAGGTTCTTCACTTCGTTCAGAACGACGGGGAATGGGGGGCCGGACGACTGGGGACGGAAGTTCGGAGTGAAGGGACGGTCGTGTATGGACTTTGCAGTGACCGCGATGGGAGGGTCCACGACGGGGGATTTCACCCTCAAGCCCCCTCCCTCGCGTGGGACGTCACCCTGACGCCCCTTCGGCCGCGTGGGATGTCACCCAGACGCCCCTCCTTGGTCACCCAGACGCCCCTCCCCGGTCACCAGACACCCCCTGCCACGTCACCCTGACGCCCCCTCCGCCGTCACCCTGACGCCCCCTTTCCCGTCACCCTGACGCCCCCTTTCCCGTCACCCTGAGCGCAGCGAAGGGTCTCACGGCACCGACCCAGCTGACAGGCTGTTCCCGACGCGCCATCTCCGTCCACCCAAGCTCTCGAGCATCTTGGGCCCCAAAACTTCCAAAAAACCCGAAACAACCCGTTTCGCGCTAGCGTAGTCTGAGCGGGAGAGACAGAAATGCTGACACTCATCAAGGTTTTCCCCATCACTACCGTTGCGAGTCTGGGGCTCGTGGTCTTCACCACGGTCGCCGCTGCGGGTTATCTGTTCAGCGGTGGAATCGCCACGGTCTCGGTCGACACGCCCGACACGGATCTCTCGATTCCCGTGCCCCTGCGCGTCATCGACATAGGGCTTGGTGCTGCTGAGCTGGCCATTCCGGACGCCGAGCTGGACGCGGTGAAGGCCGAGCTGGATGAGCTCGAAAGCCTCGATCTCGACGAGCTGAAGCCTCTCTTTCGCGAGATCACCCGCGAAGTCGCGACCTTTCCTGAAGGTGAGATCGTGCGGGTCGAGGGGCATGGCGACGAGACGGTGGTCATCGAGCAGCGTCGCGGTCGGTTCATCATCGAAGTCGACGGCCCCGATACCCACGTGCGAGTGAGTGCGCCCCGCAAGGCCATGGGCCGGATCCTCAAGAAGTCCTTCGGCTTCATCGAAGGCTGAGCCTCAGACTCTCCGAGTCCCTGCTCGGTCGCTCGACCCTTCTCGACGACGGACCTTCGGCGGCGCCCGCTTCGGCAGTTCTTCCAAACCAGCTTCCACTGACTGCTGATCCGCGCTCGCGCTCGCTTCCCTTCCGGGCTCGTGCGCTATCGTGCAGTGATGCACGGCGGCGTTGAGATTCCGGACTGGGAGCGCCTCGATTCCGAGCAAGTGGCCTTCGAGCTGCTCTCGCCGCTCGATCCGCAAGAATTCCTGGGCCACACCTACCGCAATCGCGGTCGTCGGTTTCCGGCGCGCCACCAGGATCGGTTTGCTGGCCTCCTGACGATCTCGGAAGTCGAGAGTCATCTGCGGACGCCGCACATCTTCGAGACGACCACTGTCGCTCTCTACGAACCGGGTCGTCGCAAGCCCGAGTTTGCGGACAGCGCAGCCAAGGTCTACGACCGGCTTTCGAAAGGCTGCACGCTACAGATCGGTGACTTCGAGCGCGCGTTGCCCGACCGGCATCCGCTGATCCGTGTCTTTCGCTCGCTCGAGCAGTTATGCCAGGCGCCAGCGCGGGGACTGACGGTGTTCCTGTCGCAGGCGGGCGGTGCATTGGTCCGTCACTTCGATCCGTACGAGATTTTCACCCTTCAGCTTCAGGGTCACAAACGTTGGGAGATGTTCGACTTCCACCCTCCGTCCGAGCTCGACGAGCTCGACGAGGACACCGAGCAAGCGGAGCCTTCCGAGGTGTTCGACGTCGGTCCTGGAGACCTGTTGTACACGCCGAAGGGTCAGGTGCATCGCGTGACCCCCGGCGAGGGACTCTCGTTTTCGGCGGCACTCGTCTACGACCCACCGACCTGGTCGCGCCTCATCGACGTGCTCGCGGCGGCCGTCGCAGACGACGAGCGGTTCTGGAGGTCGCTGCCTGCGAGCGATCTGGAAACCGGGTTTGCTTCTCACCGAGAGGCTCTGATTGCGGCGCTGGAGAAGCTCGAGGCGAAAGATTTCGCTGACCGTATCGGCGCTCAGCGTGCGGCGGCGATTCCTGGTCTGCCCGCCGATCACCTGGACACCGCTCTCGATGTCGACTCGATCAAGGTGGATACGCGCCTGCGGCTCCGGCCGGGCCCGCGACCGGTCGTGCAGGTCGACGGGGAGCACGTGCTGCTGATCAGTGCGTTCGACGAGCCGATTCGCGCACCAGGCAGAGTGCAGGAAGCCCTGCGCTACATAGTCAGCTCAGAGGCATCGTTCATGCCGTGCCAGCTCGACGAATCGCTCAGCGGCAGCGCCAAGCTGGCAATCGTTCGCAAGCTCGCGCGTCGCGGCATCGTGCAGATCGTGCATCCAGACGCCGCTAGAGCAAAGAAACGAAGACCGAGGTCTGAGCGAGACGTCTAAGCCGAGAGATCTAGCCGTTGCCGCGTACCGGCACGACTTGCGACCTGATGGGAGTGACCTGTGCTCTGACAGGTGTCACCTGAGCCCGTACCGGGGTGACTTGTGCTGCACCCCAGACGCCGCCGCTGACGTTCTCGAGATCGTCTTCGGTCAGTTCGCACTCGTCGACCTGGCTCGGAGCCACCGCATTGGGCTCCTCGCCGGTCTTCTGATGACTGCTGCTGTTCGTCGTGTTGTTGGCCATGACGCCCCTCTCCTTTCCGCCCTCTGTTGGGCGCGTTGATTCGTCCCTCCATGGAGTTCAACGCTCGATGAGGACGGCAGCGCACAGCCAGCGGTGACGCGGCGGATCGGCTACCAGTGCCACTGGAGGCCGAGCCTGATCCGATCGCGACCGCGAGACTGTTGGAAGAGGCTCAGTGGATGCGAGCCGAAGATAGTGGCGGCGCGCCACTTTGACGCGCCGCGCAGAGGCACAGAAGTCCCTCAGGCCCCGCAACCCGGGCGCGCGCGAGAACGCGTCCCGTCGAGAAGCAGCCCATTCTTCTGGCCTCGCTTCATAAGGACGGACAGGCCGGCATTTCTTCTCGCCGCTCGCTACGAGATTGCTCCCCCTTTTTTGGCTGGCAAGGCGGCAGCCCGACGAAGGCCACGTCAACGTGGTCGTTTGTTCCTGATGAGCGTCGAACTCCGGGTGGTGCGCGACCCTGCCCGAATCTCGGACATGGGTCGATCGAGGAGGTCAAAATCGCCCTCCTTGGATGCCCCCGACAATGGCCTCAACGCTCCGGCATTTGTGGTTCGAGCTCTCGGCTGCGCCGAGTCATCGAGTCCTGGCGGAACCGATCGTGCGCCCCTGGAAGTGCGCCGCGTGCCCGCGCGCTCGACTGATCGTCTCGACAGCGGCTCCCGTCGCCGTCGAGAGGGGATTCAGTTGCCCTGACGCGCGCTCTTCAGCATGCCCACGAAACCGTCTCGGTTCTCCGCCATGGTGGCCTGCGGACCCACCGCCTTGAAGAACCACGGGCCACCGGCGCCCTCGACGACGGCTCCGAACAGCGTGTAGTCAGGTTGGTTGGACGACGGGAAAGAGTTGGGCATCTGGCTCGCGAGAAGCGTTCCGGAATGCTCGACCCAGGTGATCTTGTAGGCGCCAGCCTCGAACGACTCGCGGGTCGGTTCGCCGGTGCTGTCGACCTGACCAATCCAGCGATTGAGGTTGGCGTCGACGCCACCGCCGCCGCCCGGACCAAAGAAGAAGACAGTGAGCAGTCCAGCTCCGCCCGAGCCCGGAATCTGGGCCTGGCCGATCCGCATGCTCGACGCCGGCTGCTCCGGCTGCCAGCCTGAGGGAAGGTCGAAGCCGAGGCCGGCCGCGTTGACCGACTGTCCGGTCTCCCCCGAGGAAGACGGTGCCGGAGCGCTCCCGGGTGCCGGCTCCGCCGCAGGCTCGGCCGTCGTCTCGGCGCTGGAGCCACCAGCACAGGCGACGCCACCGGCGACTAGGAGAAGAGTGGTTGCGACTACGAGAAACGAGCTGGTGCGAGAAGCTCGGAAAGTGTGCATGAGAGATCCTCCTGGTTGGCGCGCAAGGCTAGCAGGAGGAGTCACCCAGGGGGATCGCCCTAGCCTCTTTTTCGCTGGTCGTCTTGAGCTGAGCGGAGGGCTAGGATCACTTCCTCTTGCGGTCATCCTGAGCGCAGCGAAGAGCTTGCCCTGAGTCTGCCGAAGGGACCTCGGCCAGGATGAAACCGGTGCGAGATGGCTGCCGTCGTCGCCGGAGCGCGACCGTGGCCAGCCGGTCGCGGCTCCTTGATGCTGTTGGTCGATGCGGGTCTTTACCACGACGGAGTGGCCGCAGTCCTCTCGCCTACTTCTACCTCCCGTCACGACCTAGTCGTACGACTCGCAACCTGACGGTGCCTACCGCACCAGGGCGCTGCTACGATCCCTCACGGAAGCGCTCGGGGGCTGGTTGCCTTCCGCGGTCTTCAAAACCGTTGTCGCGCAGCGGTGCGCTGGGCGAGGTGGGTTCGATTCCCATGCGCTTCCGCCACGCGCGGCCTCAGGCCGCGCGGTCGGAACCGCATGGGCTCGGTTGTGCGTCGCGCCCATTCGGGCGCAACGTCACGGCGATTCCCCTGGTCTCGCTCGTGTGGGGAGTTGGGGTTGAGCGGTCGGAACCGCATGGTGCTCGGTTGTGCGTCGCGCCCATTCGGGCGCAACGTCACGGCGATTCCCCTGGTCTCGCTCGTGCGGGGAGTTGGGGTTGAGCGGTCGGAACCGCATGGGCTCGGTTGTGCGTCGCGCCCATTCGGGCGCAACGTTACGGCGATTCCCCTTCTTGCTAGGCCGTCTGGAGTGGTCGCGCGATCGGAGGCGTATGGGCTCGGTTACAGAGTGCCCTTCGCGCACGCACACGGCGATTCCCATGCGCTGTCCGCTAGGTTCCGGACGAAAGGGCTCGTGCCGAGCTTCGAGTTAGGGCCAGCGCGTGCGCGGCTCGGAACAATGGTCAGCTGTCGTGTCATCCGGCTAGCGGCGATCAGAGCTATTGGCGGTCAGGCCATCACGGGACCCCTCGCCGGTACACTGTCCACCGAGCATGCCGGACAAAGGAGTGGAGCGTCGCCTCGCCGCGGTCTTGAGCGCGGACGTGGCCGGCTACAGCCGGCTGATGGCCGATGACGAGCAGGCCACGGTGCGCACGATCACTGCGTATCGCCAACTGATAGGCGAACTGGTCAATGACCACCGCGGGCGAGTGGTCGATGCCACTGGCGACAACGTGCTCGCTGAGTTCCCCACGGCTCTCGACGCAGTGGAGTGTGCGGTCGAGATCCAGCGAGCTCTTGGCGAAAGCAACGCGGATCTCCAATCTCACCGGCGCATGGAGTTCCGCATCGGGGTGCACATGGGCGACATCACTGTCGAGGGAGAACGAATCTACGGTGACGGCG
>JANQPS010001194.1 GCA_028285365.1 Thermoanaerobaculia bacterium
TACTGGCGCAACGTCACTACCCTCTGGGCGGCCGCACGTTCCATCTGCTGGGTGACCTCACGACCCAGCAGCGCTGGGGCGCGACCAACGCGTCGTTCGTCGAGCGCGACTTTCGAACTCAGCTCCAGGGCTTCGACGATGCCCAGCGCACGATCAGAGTCTCGAGCGGTGATGGCGACGAGGTGGACGTGCTTGCCAGGGACTACTCCGAGCTCGTTCCGATGATCCGCAAGCGCCCGAACTCGCGACCGGTGCGGGAGCTGATCGAGCGCGACCGATCGCTGCGGCTGAGTGTCGATGCGCGCCTCCAGGTGAAGACTGCCGACATCTTGCAGCGACGCTTGGCAGGCGTAGGACCCGAACGCGGCGCAGTGGTCGTCCTGGATGCCGAGAGCGGAGACATCCTGACGCTCGCGAACCATCCTTGGCCGCGCGGGGGAATGCAGCGAGACGATGATGCCGAAGGTGTCCTCTTCGATCGGGCGCGCTATGGGCTCTATCCTCCAGGCTCGACCTTCAAGATCGCGGTCGCCGTCGCGGCTCTGCGTCGGGATCCGGATCTGCTCGATGTGATCCATCCGTGCGAGCGACTTTCTGACGGCCGCGTCGGTCAGCAGGTCAAGGGCTGGGGACGACCCATACGTGACGATCCGCGCGTCCGGCAACCCCACGGCCGAGTGTCCATGGTGCGCGGGATTGCCGTGTCCTGCAACGCCTACTTTGCTCAGCTGGCGGTCTACTCGCTCGGTGAAGAGGCGATCCTCGAGACGGCCGCGCTGTTCGGGATCGAGGCGGCGAGCCCCAACGACGTAGCCACGTTGGGAGACTCGCTGGCCCAGGCGGCCTACGGCCAGGGACAGGTCCTGGCAACGCCGCTCGAGATGGCGAGAGTGGCTGCCGTGATCGCAAATGGCGGCGAGATGCCGGCAGTTCGGCTCCAACTCGACGGCGCGCCCCCGTCGAGCCAGTTCGTTCTTCCTCGAGAGCAGGTCAGGCCCATCGCTGAGGCCATGCGGCGTGTCGTCACCGAGGGGTCTGCTTCGCGCGTGCTCTCCAAGAGCATCCCGGCGATCGCTGGCAAGACTGGCACTGCAGAGGTTCAGGGAGAAGCGTCCCACGCCTGGTTCATCGGCTTCGCGCCTTTCGGCGCCAGCGGTCGCAAGATCGCTCTCTGTGTGCTGGTCGAACACGGAGGCTACGGTGGAGTCGTGGCGGCACGTATCGCGGGTGACGTCGTCAAGGAGGCGGCGCAGCTCGGGCTCCTGTAGTGTGCCTGGGTAGATTGCCTGAGTGATGTGTCTGGGATCCGTCGTCAGGAGACGAGAGCACGGTCCGGCCGGTCGTCAGGCGACGACTCTGCGGACGGAAGAGGGACACGAGCATGAGTGATTCTTCCCAAGATCGATCAGGAGACCTGCGCTTTGCAGCGCGGGCGAAGACAGTTGTCGACATGCTGAGCTCGCTCAAGGAGCGAATGACTTCGCCGTGGCGCTTTGGCGACTCGCTGTTGGAGATTTCGAGATCGATCGTCGAAGACGTGGTCAAGGAGACGAAGCCCATCGGTCGCGGCAAGCGCGTCCTGGCGGGCAGCCACCTCGAGGTCGTGCTGCAGCCGGGCGATCACGAGCAGCACGCAGTCTTCGAGTCGGCTCTCGAGGCCGACTGGGCTGAGGGTCTGCAGGCTGCACTGGCGGAGCGGCTTTCGGAAGTGGGAGTCGACCGCGCTCCCGATGTCGAGGCCAGGGTGGATGAGGTCAGCGATGCGACCCATCCCTATCGCTTGGCCCTGACGCGTAGGGAACTCTCCGAGCCCGACGGTGACGAGCCGGAGTCCGCGGTGATTGCTGACGCTGCGGAGTCGCCGGACTCTGCCGCCGCGAGTTCGATCACCCTCTCCGTGCAGGCGGGTGTGGCCGAACAGGAGAGCTATACCCTGAGTGAAGATCGCATCTTGATCGGCCGACTCCGCGAGGTGTTCGATGAACACGGGCGGATCGTGCGGATCAACCACATCGCCTTCTCGGACGAAGGCGAGGAGAACCAGACGGTCTCTCGTGAGCACGCTCGGATCATGCGTCGAGACGGTGAGTTCTGGCTCGTCGATGAGCGCAGCGCCTATGGCACGCGGATTTTTCGCTCCGGCCGCGCGATTGCGGTCAGTAGCCGCGATCGACGAGGCGTCAGGCTCCGGCATGACGACCAGATCAATGTCGGGCGTGCCGTCTTGACGTGCTCGATCGACTGAGCCGGTCGATGCTAGAGCAGCGTGGCAGCTGAAGCCGCGCGGCGGAAGCGTCCGACGCCTGGGATCTCCCCACCTGGATTCGGCCGGCCTGCTACAGCTCGCTACTGCGGGATGTGCAACACCTGGCCGGGTCGAATGTTCGATCCACGAAGGGAGTTCGTGCGTCTGATGGCGCCCACCGTGGTGCTGTGCTCGCGGGCGATGTCCCACAGCGTGTCACCTTTGGCGACTCGGTACGTCCGGCGCTGACCGCTGGTGATGCGCTCCACGTAGCGCCGGTACTGAGTCGGAAAGACGGCGATGTGATAGTGCGGCGGCCTGGGTTCGTAGCTCGCCTCGAGGACCCGCTTCTTCTCGAGATCGAGAAGGACTCGCTCGAGCCATCGGCGGCAAGATCGCTTGCGACTGCGGCGAAGGTCGACGGCCATGCCCGTCTGGTGTACGGAACGAGCGGATGCGTTCGGAGGCTGGCGGTTGCTGGGGCGGGTCAGTGACGTGACGACGAGGCGCTCTCCGCAGGCAGCTCGGTACTGGCGCCCGAGACGCTCGACGAACAGGGCGACCTCCGGGCGAGCGTAGGGGAACGACACGCCGCTGAGCTCGAAGTTGCGGTTGCCGGAGACCCGCATCAGGTAACCCGCGTCGACGAAGCGCCTTACGTGACTTGCATTGCGGAGGTACGTGAAGTCGTGCTGTTTGGCCACCCGGACCTGTCGGTTCATCGAGTGGCCAGAGCCGCGCAGGGACTGTGCCTCGACCAGACCACTAAACAGGGACAGACCGACGGCGCACGTGGTCGCGAGAGTGAGCAACGGCCGAGACGCCAGGACCGGACGAAACAAGACCCGACAGAGCGGTGCC
>JANQPS010001202.1 GCA_028285365.1 Thermoanaerobaculia bacterium
AGATGCCCTCTTGCACCGCCAGCCGGGGCAAGAGTTTCGAACGGCTTCGACCTGAGCTGCCGACCTCCAGAGACTGGCCGGGTCTGTTCAGCCCCGGTCGAGTCGGTCAGTCGCCCAGCAGTTGACTGATCCTGGCCCGCGCCGCGACGTTGTTCTCGTCAGGAACGTCGGCACTGGGCTGGGGCGCAGAAGGCTCTTTGGGAGGCTGCGGCGACGCTGGCGAAGGCTCGCTCGTCGTGGGTGCTGGCGGCTCTGCAGTCGCGGCTGACTGCTCCTCAGCCTGGATCGGTTCAGCCCTTGCCGGTTCAGCCTGGGCCGGCTCGGTCTGGGCCTGCGCTGCCTGTGCCCGGGCCAGCTGCTGCTGCTCTTCCATGGCAGCAAGCCGTCGCTCGAGCATCGCGTTCTCCATGGCCAGTGCCGTCTGCATGACCACCGCCTCCAAAGTGACCAGCGAACGGATGGAGCCGACATCGACGTCGCAATACAGGAGAAACGCCACTCCATTCTGCACGATCATCGGAATGACCACCGCCTCGGCAGGCTGGCCACCGATACAGTCCAGGAGAGCCGTATGGACCTCACTCTCGTCGAGGGGTCCCTGCACCGTCTCGCGCCGCTGGATGGCTTCCAGAAAGATCGATGGCTGGTCCAGCGGGAGATGAAGGGCACGTACCCGCTCTTCGGCGCTACTCGACTCCAGAACCGACTCGAGTCCGACCTGCGCCATTCCCTGGACGTACTCGGGGCTGCAGATGAGGAGCACGACTCGATCGGCCAGCTGTCCAGCGTAGTCGAGAACCGCCAGGGTCGATTCGGCCTCGAACGTAGGCTGGGTCACCTGCAGCATGGCTGTTCTGAGCGACTGCACTGCCATGGAGTCGAGCTCCGCCGACGCAACCTCACTCTGCCCGTCACCAGCCGGCAACTCATCGAAGTCGGGGAGGGTCGCAGCACCGATCAACGCATGGTCCATGCGCAGCCCCTCTTCGAGGAGGTAGTCACTGAGGTCGATGCTGACCTCGCCGCGCTCTTCGAATCTCGCGGCCTCGAAGCGGTAGAAACCATCGGCCCACTCGACAGCTTCCTTGACGACCCGCAGTGCCTGATCTCGGAGCACACGAGTGAGGTCGTCGTCACTGACGACACCCATTTCGACGAGCACCGCGCCGAGTCGACGCTCTTCGGTAGACGAGTGCTGCTTCTCCAGCGCCGCGGTGAGCTGCTCTGCGGTGATCCTGCGTTCGGCCACCAGGATGTTGCCGAGAGTCTCCCTTGCCGACGTGGACGCCGCGCAGATGAGCCGCCCCTCGCGCAGGAGGAAAATCGCCTGCCCCTGCTCACAGGTCACGGTCAAACGCCCCGACAGCCGTCGCTGAGCCAGCGTCTGCAAGACCAGAGGCAGCGGGGAATCAGCGAGTCGACCGGACAGAGACATGACAGCTCCAAACTCGTCGACCACGACGGTGGCCGCGCCAGACGAGAATCATGACAGATGAGCGCCCGGCACGGGTGGAGCGCACGAAAACCGACCGGGGTACGCCGCGCAGACGGACCCCGGCCTGATCTCTAGGCCTCGATCCCCATCTTCTTCTTGAGCTCCGCCAGAGAGTCGCTTGCGCCCGACTGAGAAGGGGCCTGCAGCGCCTTGTCGATGTCCTGATCGATGCTCGATCCCACATCGCCGATGTCGCCGTACGCTTGCGCCAGCGATTCTTCCTCTGCGACCTTGTCTTTCATCTTCTCCAGCATGGCGAGAGTCGACGACGAATCCACTCCCGAAAGCTGCTGGTTGATCTTGCGCATCGACGACGCAGTCTTGGCGCGGGCACGCAGGGTCACGAGCTCGTTCTCGTACTTGCCGATGTCGCGCTTGAGCTGCTCGACCTTGTTCTGCAGCTGGTCGGCCATTCCCTGCTGCCCTTCCTGGTCGGCAGAAAGCTGCTGAGCCTGAGAAACGGCACCTTCCTTCTTCTCGAGAGCCGCGGTCGCCAGTCGCTCCGCCTCGCCCCCATCCATATCGCCCGACTGGGCCTTTTGGAGGAGCATCATTGCCTTGCGCTCGTAGTCGCCAGCGAGCTTCTTCTGATCGTCCGCGTCTTTCTTGAGGCGGATGGCAATGGCCTTGACTTCGGCGAGACTCTGCATCGCTGACTGCAGGTCCTTCTTGAGGTCACGGATTCCCTGCTCGGTGAGCTTGATCGGGTCTTCGAGCTTGTCGACGGCGTTGTGAGCTTCGGACTGTGCGATCTTGAAGAACCGCTGAAATATGCCTGCCATGTCTCTATCTCCTTGAATCTGGGTAACGATCTCTCGAGTGATCGGTGCCGTCAGGACTTGAGCAGTGACAGCAGCTCGGCACCGTGCTCGGCCAGTGCGAGGGAAAGGGCTCGAATCGAGCCCTCGAGCTCGTTGAGGTCGAGGTTCTCGAGCTGCAGAGTGTCGCGAAACAGCACGCGCTCCCCAGTGTCGTCCAGCACGAATGCACCGTGAACGAGACCGTTGTTCATCTGAAGCAATCGCTTGAAGAGCTCGCCTGGCTCGGCCGGCACGGGGCCGATGATCTGCTCGATCACGACGATCGGCGGTTCGCAGTCGATCACCAGGTTCTTGATGCCCGACTCTTCGTCATCGACGACCACCAGTTCTTCGGGCTCGTTCTCGGCAACGATCGCAAGATCGAGACTGAGCAGGTAGTCCTTCACACGATCCAGGTTCTCAGACATTCTCTATCCTCCCGTGGGTTCGTCACTAGCAGTACGAACCGGGTTTCAGGCTATTCGTTCCTCGTGGATTCACGCGCCATGAGCTGACTTGAGTCCCTCGTAGGCCTCGTTGAGCCCTTTGACCAGCTCCGTGGCTACCTGGCGCTTCTCTTCGTCCTGCGAATGCAGGTCCGGATGGTACTTGCGAGTCAAGCTGCGCCACGCCGAGTGGACGGTCTCGAGGTCCGCTCCGTAGGGCAGTTCGAGGTTGGCATAGTACCTCGCCAACACCGGATCCTCGTTATCTGTCCTGCCTGGATTCGGGGCCTCGCGTCGCTGTCCACTCGCGCCGTCGTTCGGGGACGCTTCACCGGGGATCTCCTCGTTGCCTGAGCGGGAGAACACCCCCTCGAGCTCGGCTCGGGTCATGCGCAGAAGACGTCCGAAGACGCTCAACGACGCGCTCCGACTCGTCTCGTCGACATCGAGGTCATCGACATCAGTGCGCGGCCGCAGACGCGGGTGAGTCTTTGCTGCAGATCACGAACAGACGATCGTTCGACTCGACCCCGAGATCCGCAGGCGGATTGGTGAGTACCTCCCCGTCGGTGCCGCGCTCGAGCGCAACCACGATCTGGTTGCTCTCGCGCTTGAGCTCTGCGAAGACATCCAGGAAGGTCTTGCCGGCGAGCTTCTCGGGTACTGCAACGTGCACCATGTCGCTTCCGAAGTGCGGGCTGATCAGCTCGGAGAGCACCTTCGTGATTCCGTGATCCATGGTCGCACTCGACATCAGTCGGCTCGAGAACTCGGAGCTGATGATCACTTCGTCGGCCTTCGCACGCTCGCAGTGTTTGGCGTTGGCCTCGCTGGCGAGCTCTACGATCGTGTAAGCGTCCGGATTGAGCGTCTCCACGGCGAGCGTCGACAACACCACCTTCGCATCGCGCGAATTCACGTCGAGAGAGCGGTCACCAACGATGAGGACGTTGGCCGCCTTGTCGATACAGCACCGCTTGAGGTTGTCTTCGGTCACGGCGCCTTTGACGAAGTACAGCTGCTGGTCGTCCACGGGTTTCGTCTCGATGTTGGCCAGAAGCACGATCGGGCGGTTGCCACAGCGCGGATCAGACCGGAGATCCCGAAGGATCTGTTCCGCGTAGTCGTTCCACTCGCACAAGATGATGTGATCGCTGAGGTCGAAAGCGCCCATTCCGCGCTCCTTCTTGAGTCTCTGTTCGACGAACATGCCAGCCACTGTGGCCGTGAACATACCGAGAACACCAATGCCAAAAACCATCAGGACCACACCGATGATGCGGCCACCCAGGGACGCGGGCGCGATGTCGCCAAACCCGACCGTGGTCAGGGTGACGATCGCCCACCAGAGGGAGTCGATGAACGATCGGTCCTCGGTGAGCATCATGCCGACGCCCCCCAGGAGGACCAGCACGATGATGAACAGCAGCAGCTGATGGAGGTTCTCTCGACGAATCAACGCGAACAGCTGTTTCAGGCGCGATGGCGATGCCTTCTTGTCGTTGCTCATCACTCAGTCCCACTCAATCCTGGTCGGTTCCGTTCACTCGTTGCCGGGCCCGGGCCATGACCCTCAGTAGACGTCCCAGTTTCCGTCTCGGTAGTAGTAGAAAACCGCGAGATTGCTGTGATCGCTCGCCTCGACCTCTCGGTCGAACCCCTTGCCGAAGTGGAGCATACTCACCATGGCATCGCGGTTGAGGAACTCGGTTTCCAGCCGGTCGTACTCGAGAGCCAAGAGGTGTTCGCGCAGGCTGTCGACCTGCTCCGTCGATCGATCGGCGCCAAGCTCTTCGGGCGGCTCTTCGGGCGCTTCTCCCAGCGTAGAGTCGGTCTGGTCAGCCGCGCGCACCGACGACTTGTGACCGATCACGAACCCCCACTCGCCGAGAGTCGGAATGTGATTGTGCATCGGCAAGGCCACGAGCCCGGCCGCTCTGACCGTAGCCAGCACCGAGAGAAATGCGTCCCGAGTGAAGTAGGGACTCGTGGCCTGGGTGACCAGCACGCCTCCCGGCGACAGGTGACGAGCCACCAGTCGATAGAGCTCCACGCTGTAGAGCCGAGCCAGATCAGCGCTCTTGGGATCCGGTAGGTCGATGATGGCGACCTGCCAAACACCCTCTGCGTCCGACAACCAACGCAAAGCATCTCGATTGACGATCCGCACGCGAGGGTCGGACAGGCTCCCTTCGTTCTCGCCGACGAGAATCGGATGCTCCTGAGCCAGTCTCGTCATTGCCGGATCGAGATCGACCACCGTGACGCTCTCGACACCCTCGTGCTGGAGGATCTCCCTGACGGCCAGACCGTCACCGCCGCCGAGTACCAGAACGTCTTTGGGCTCTGACGCCAGCAACATCGCAGGGTGAACCAGCGGCTCGTGGTAGAGCTCCTCGTCCACCGTGCTGAACTGCTGTGAGCCGTTCAGGTAGAGCCAGTGATCGCCCTTCCACTCGGTGATCACGATGCGCTGATACTGGGACTGCTCGTGATGAACGATGCGGTCGCGGTAGCGTCGCTGTTCGCCAAAGAAGACGATCGCATCGGCGAAGACCGCAAGCCCGACGAGCAGCCCCGTGACCGCGACGAACCCCGTCGCGAGTGCTCTGCGATAGCGAAACGAGGCGCCGAACCGCACGAAGAGCAGCAACGACACCCCGAGGTTGACGGCACCCAGTGCGATGGGCGTGTAGGACAGCCCCAGATAAGGCAGGGCGACGAAGGCGAACAAGAGGCCGCCGAGCAGCGCACCGTAGTAGTCCTTCTCGAGCACCGAACTGATGTTGACCTTGAGCTCCTCGAAGACCTGGTTGAGTCGCGTGGCCAGCGGGATCTCGATTCCGATGAGCAGACCGATGAAGCCAGACAGCAGGTAGATCACCGGCGCCATGGAGTCCACCCACGCAGACAGCACAAAAACCACGGCGGCGCTCGCCGCGCACGTGGCCGACAGCACCAGCTCGACTGCCGCAAACGCATCGAGGACGTGGTTCTGGACGAGACGGCTGAGGCGCGCGCCGACGCCCATGGCAAACAGCATGAGGGAAATCGTCAGCGCCCACTGAACGACAGCGTCACCGATCATGTACGTCGCGAGCGTCGACATGACGTACTCGGCGACGATGCCAGCAAGGCCCGTCGCGAACACACAGGCCTTGAGGACCCATGCGCCACCCGCTTGGCCCGTTCCCAGGCTCTTCGTGTCTCGATCCAAAGCGATCGACTCACCCGCGCCCGGCGACACCTCAGCGTCACCGAAAGGATCGGTGCCCAGCTTCGAAGGCTGCGTCAGGGTACTCACGGATTCCGAAACGGGCGCTGGGTGTGGCTCAGAGCGTCCAGCCGATGAGCATCGACGCCGCGAAGTAGGAGGCGGCCTCGATCATGCCGGCGCCGATGTTGGGTTTTTCCTGGTTGACCAGCTCGTCGGTGAGCTTGGCTCCCGGAAGCAGCACCTTGTCCGCGAAGACGCGGACGACAGGTAGCAGGATCAAGCCCGCCAGCGTGAAGCTGCCGAACTCGCTCAGGTTCTGGTACCACGAAATGAAGTCGCCCTCGGAGCCCAACCGAACCACGTTGCCGATCGCAATGAGCACACCCGCGAAGGCGACACCCACCGCCACGTTGTCGCGCTCGATCTCGTCGTGCACGTCGAACGGGAGCAGAGCCGCATAGAGCACACTCGCCACGATCAACACGACCTGACCGAGGAGCCAGAACGCGCCAGCCGTGATCAGGTCGCCTTCTCCCGAGAGCGCACCTGCAGTCATCAAGCCCACCGCAATGTGGTTGCCCGCTTCGATGGCACCGGTCCCGGCGTTACGGTCCTTGATGATCTCTTTCTCGTTGTCGAACTGGCGAAGAATGACCTTGTCGTTGATCCAAGCCGACAGATTGAGAAGGACGATGGCCACCAGGCCGAAGAAGCCGATGTCGATCAGGTCATCGACCAGACCGTTGCTTTCACTCGACAGAACGCCGCCGACCGCCATGACCAGTCCGACGTAGTAGCCGCCCACGGTGATGGCGAGAGCGAGGTTGTCGCGCTCGACGAGCTCGGACTTCAGGTCGAAGCCGCGATGCAGGAGGTCGTAGACCAGCTTGCCGATCACCAGCAGGACGAAGACCGACAGGAGGTAGACCATTCCAGTGAGAATCTGGTCAAGCGACATGACGGCTCCTCCGGACTGTTTCGTTGGTGCGAGACGAGCGTCGAGAGACGGTTGCCCTGGCGCGTGCTGGAGTCATCACTTGCCACCTCGACTCGAGCTACTTCGCGATGAGCTGGCCCGCGAGCGGACACGGCTCTGGAAGCTGTTCCTCGAAGCCGCTTGACGCGCCTGCTGGCGCTGGAAGAAGCCGGGGTTGGTCGTTCGAGTCACCGAGCCCCGGGTTCCGAAGTCGTTGTTGGGGCCGAAGTAGGTCTGGCCGCGACGTCGTGAGCCCTGGTAGGAGTTCCACTCGTCCCGATAGATCGGTCTCTGACCCGAGCCCATGATGTGCGACAACATCGCGTACTGCCCGTAAAAGGCCCAGAACGAGGTGCCATTGCTGTTGGTCCGCCACTCACCGTAGCGATTGTTGCCGACGTAGCGGTACTGCGCGGGCTGCGGCACGCCGTCCACGCCCTCCTGATCTTTGGAGACCAGCACCATGCCGAGCTTGTCCTGGTAGCGCGCGTAGTGCTTCTGCGAAACGCGTTCAGCGTCGAGAATCCGCTCGCTCACCTCGAGGTCGTCCGAGCCCGACTTCTTCTCCCCAACCACGATCTTGTACTGGTGGTAGTAGTCCTTGGAGAAGTTTCCGTCGATGCGCATGTCGTTGAGGATGATCGCGTACTCGGGATAGCGATCCAGCCCTTTTTGGAGCCTCAGCAGGGGATCCGGTGGCGAACACCCGACGACGACCACCGCCAGGAGCAGCAGAACGATTCTCATACTTCGCATCCCATCCTCCCGTTGCCCTCGAGCGCGCTCGGGCAACTCATCTCATCCCTCGAGAACCAGGCCATCAGGCCTTACCCGGCAGGATGTTCGTGAACTGGTAGTCCTCGACCTCGAAGCCGACAGCCGCCGCAAACTGATTCTCTCCCCACTGCTCGATGGACAAGAAGCTCTTTTCGTCCTCGTCGATGAACTCCCATCTGATGAGCGGCGCGCCTTCTTTCTCGTCACCTTCGTAGCTGTGCCCAGCCAGCGAGTCTTCGAGGTAGTACTCGGTGCCTTCGTAGCTGATCTTGGCAGGCGGGTCTTCGTGCTGCTGGATCTCACGTCGCACATCGCCGTCGATCGCCCCGATAGGGATCTTCTTGCTCAGACTCCAGGAACCCTCCTCGTGCTCGAGCTCCAGGTAGCGCTTGTCCCGACCCGCAACCAGCTCCCACTCATCGACTTCGTAGCCGTCGAAGTCGTAGCGACTTCGTGCGCCAACCGTCCAGGTCACCATGTCGTAGTCGACGAGGTAGCCCACGCGAAGCTTGTCGAGCACCAGATCGGCGAGCGGATCGAAGTCGGACTCGGCGTCGGACTTCTTGGCTGACTTGCCGCCACCGAACAGTTTCTTGAGGACCATGTCGGACTCCCAAACGTCAAAGCTGACCCGGAAACCAGCCGCACGACGGCTGTGACCGGAGAAACCAGGTTGGACCCAGGACGCGTCGACGTTTGTTCACGTTCAGATCAGCAAACGTCGGTTGTACCCGTAATCGCACATCACCCCAACAACTCGACACCCCAACAACTCGACGCACCGGTGCGAAGAGGGGCGTCGACCGCGGCGCGAACCACCTCTGGCCCATCTGACGACCCGGCTGGACGACCCCGCTGGACGACCTGGCTCGTCGTCGCAACACCCCCGTCGACTGCGATGCACACATCGCTTCACCATATCGAAGAACCTTCCCAAACGGCCCCGTCGACTCCGCCAGGTCCCATGAACCGAGAGCCCTGAAAGGAGCGCTCAGAACCACGCTTTCGCCAAAGCCGAAAAAGTCGTCAGAAGGCCTACGAGTATAGAAGCGTCACCATTCCCGGTCCGACTCGCGAGAGGCCTCAAACTGGCAGCCTCTTCCCTGCGAAGATCAGTTGGATGACTGCTTCCGCCTCGTCTCCTGCCATCGCCGCTTCAGGGCTCAGCAAGTCCTACAACGGCCGACCTGCTCTGCACGAGCTGGATCTCTCCGTCGAGCCTGGTGAGGTGCTCGGCTTCCTGGGGCCCAACGGCGCAGGCAAGACCACGACGATCCGCCTGCTTCTCGGCTTCCTCCGGCCGACTTCGGGCACCGCGACGGTGCTCGGCTTCGACTGCTGGAGCCAGAGCCTCGAAGTGAGGCGGACTCTCGGCTACCTGCCCGGCGACGTGCGTCTCTACGACGCCATGAGCGGCCGCGCCTTTCTCGCTCTCTGTGCTCGCCTGAGGCGGACTGCTGGCCGCAGCGCCGAGCTCGCGTCTCGACTCGACCTCGACCTGGACAAGCGAGTCGGAACCTACTCCAAAGGGAACAAACAGAAGCTGGGAATCGTCCAGGCGCTGATGCACGAGCCCAGGCTCCTGATCCTCGACGAGCCCACCTCGGCGCTGGATCCTCTGGTCCAGGAAACCGTCTACGAGATCCTGAACGAGCTGAAACAGTCCGGGACGACGATCTTCTTCTCGTCACACGTCCTCTCCGAGGTGCAAAAGGTCTGCGATCGCTACGCCATCATTCATGACGGACGTTTGGTTCGCGAAGGCACCGTCAGTGAGCTCGGCGAGCTCTCGGGAAGCCTGGTCAGGGTCTCGTTCCAAGACGAGCAGGCCGGCGAGCACGCCCTCGACCGAGCGGGTCTCGCGGCTCGACGCGAGGGTGACGACTTCGTCTTGACGATCACCGACCCCAACGACGTCGTCCGCGCCCTGGCGGGTGTCCACGTTGCCGGTCTGGACGTCCGCCCGCTCTCTCTCGAAGAGGTGTTCTTCGAATCCACGTCTCGGGCTACCTGCGGGGACGAAACATCGTGACTCTCGTCGTCATCGTTCGCAAGCTCGCGGCGGAGATTCTCCGAATCCTCGTCGCCATCGGCCTGCTCCTCTCGGTCTTCTTCGTGCTCGGCACCTATCTGTTCGTCGACTTCGGCGACATGAATCAGATGGCGATCAGCCGAATGTCGCCGGAAATGATCGCTGGGATCTTCGGCGGCGTCTTGCAGGGACTCGAGCCGCTCGAGCTCTGGCTCGTAACGCTGCTGCTGCACCCCTTTCTGCTGACGCTGCTGACGGTCGCCGTCATCGCCATCGCGACCCGGTCACTCGCCGGTGAGATCGATCGCGGCACCATCGACGTCCTGCTCTCGTATCCCATTCCCCGCTGGCACCTACCGCTTGCCGCAGCTCTCGTCCAGTTCTTCGCCGTCACTACTCTCGTCGGCGTCGCACTCGGCTCGGTCGGCCTAGGCCTCCGGCTCGCAGGCCTGGAGCTCTCGTCGTGGCCTGCTTTTGCTTGGGTGGCATTCAACCTATGGGCCACGTTCATTGCGATCGGCAGTGTCTGCCTTGCGATTTCGGCTCACTGCGATCGACACGGAGCCGCACTTGCTCGCTCAGCTGGATTTGTCATGGTGTCGTTCCTGGTGAACCTCCTGGCCAGCTTGTGGAGCAAGGTACGCCTCCTCGAGGTGCTCTCGGTGTTCCACTACTACCGACCTCAGCCGATCGTGACCGCAGACGGACCGATCTGGACTGATCTCCTGATCCTCATCACGGTCACGGGAGTTGCCCTGGGAGTCGCGGTCGCCGGTTTCTCGACACGCGACATCGCCACGACCTGAGTCCCGCACGCGAAGGCTTTGGCGCCTGGCAGACGCCATCCTGGCGCCATCCAGGGGCGTCGTCAGGCCACGCATGAAGACGGTTGAAACTCTTTGGGCTATCGAACGTCAATGTGCGGGATGCTCGAGCAATACGAGGAGGTCGTGGCTCAGCACAAGGATCTGGTGTTTTCGTTCGCGTACTACTACCTGGGGAACCGAGCAGAGGCCGAAGACGTGACGCAGGACGTGTTTCTCAAACTCTGGAGTCACTGGGATTCGGTTCCTACCCACGCAGCGGCGTCTTGGCTCAACCGGGTCACGCGCAACACCAGCTTCGATCTCCTGAGACGACGCAAGACCAAGAACCGTTATGTGGTGGACACCGAAGCATCGGAGCTGTCGGAAGTGGCGCCGGATCACCTACCAGACCCTCATGACCACGCAGAAGGTGCGGAGTTCGCCCGTCAGCTGCGCTACTGCGTGGAGTCATTGCCCGAGCCCTACCGGTCGGCCATGATTCTCCGAGAGATCCAGGAGCTCACCTATCGAGAGGTGAGCGAGCTGTTGGACCAACCCGTCAACACCATCAAGACTCAGGTGCATCGCGGCCGCAAGTTGTTGAGAGAACGATTCCTGGAGGTGAACGCCTGTGTCGCCAACTGAGATCATCGATTGCGCCCGAGCGCTGGAGCTCGTCGACCGACAACTCGACGGCGAGATCGACGAGGCTGGCCTCGTCGCGCTCGAGAGCCATCTGGCCGGCTGCCCCAGCTGCCGCGCCGAAGTGCAGTTGGCCAGACGGCTGCAGGTCGGACTCAGACGACTCGGGCCACAGGAGTGTCCCGACTCGGTCGTCGCGAGCCTGATGACCCGCCTACCGATCAGCGACACCGCACTCGGTCGAGACCAGAGTCCACAGAGTGACGGACGGAGTGGCACTCAGAGCGCGGGAGCGGTCGTGAGCTTCCCGACTCCCGACGCCTCGTCGAGTCAGGCTCGGGTCCAGGCCGCCCGAAGCGTCGGTCTCGCGCTTGCGGCAACGGTACTCCTCACGCTCGCCGTCAGTCTCTGGGTGGCGATGTCAGCGCCGCTGGGCGAACGTCCGGGCGAACTCCAGCCAGCAGTGAACGGCGTCGACGTTTCCGCGTCGGACCTCGAACAGGCCGAGCGAGAGGCGCGGCTGGCGTTTGCCTACCTGGGAGCGATCACCAAGCGAGCAACTCAAACGTTGCGCAACGACGTCTTGAGCCCACCGGCTCCGGCCGGTCACGGCTCCTCGGCGCCCGGGATGGACAACGAGGTGCAGCAACGATGACGTCACGACACCAAAAGGGTACGGCGCAACGATGCCGTCACTCGATCAGGCTCGGATTGCTCCTGGGTCTGGTGCTCTTCAGCCTGAGCGTACCTGCTGGCGCTCAGTCTCTCGAGGGCCTTCCGGGGTTCGTCGACTTCGAAGACTTTGGAGACTTCGATCTCGACGACCTCCGCGTCGAGATCAACCTCAGCCAAAACCTGATCAACCTCTTGTCTTCGGCAGTCGAGGAGGAGGACGGCGAGTTCTCCGAGCTGCTGCGCGATCTCAACCTCATCAAGGTCAACATCTTCGAACTCGAGGACGAGACCGAAAGCGCCACGCGTCGACTCCGCTCGACCGTTCGCGACCTGCGCAACGACGGGTGGGAGAGTGTGGTCAGCATTCGAGACGGCGACACGATCAACCTGATGATCCGAACCGACGGCGAGCTGATCTTCGGCTTGTTCGGGGCCTGGGCCGGTGAGAGTGGCGACCTCGGCCTCATCAACATCGTCGGCAACTTCGACCCGCAGCAGATCGCGCGCCTCGCGCGCCAACTGAACATCGCCAGCCTCGAAGATCTCGATCTCGGTCAGTACTTCCCAGAGGAGGACGAGCCATGAGCCTCGGCCGACTGACACTGCCATCGTCCGGTCGCGCCCTCGTGCTGATAGGAGTTGCCATCGCGGCCCTTGGAGCGAGCGGCTGCGTGCTCCACACGCCCCACCTCGACCAGGTGGCGCACTCGCTCGACCGCGAGCTGCCGGACACGGAGCTCGATCAGCAGTTCGGCGTCAAGTTGGGCCGTATCTCCATGGGACTCGGCAAGAGCATTGCGCGAATGGCCATGGACGAGGACGACGCTCAGTACATGGGCGTGTTGAGTGGCCTCAAACGCGTCGAGGTGGCGAGCTACGAGGCGACGGGCCCTCGCGAAGACACCCACTTCCCGAAACGCATGGAAGACTCCTTCAGACGCGACGGTTGGGAGACCCTGGCTCGCTTCCAGGATGACTCGAACCTGGGCTGGGTGCTCTATCGGATCAAGAAAGAGTCGCTACGCAACCTCCTGGTCGTCAACCTGGATGACGACCAGCTCAACATGATTCGCATCTCGGGGCGCCTCGACCAGACCATCAAAGCCGCCATGCACCTGGCGCGCGGAGAAATGGAAGACCTCGGGCGCGAGTGGCAAGACGAAGAGCCGGAGTGGGACTCGATCTGGGAGGACTCGGAGGACAGCGTCGAAGCCACGGGCGAAACTCGAGCCGACCTCCATTGATCTGGCTCCATTGATCTGGCTCGTTTGATCTGGCTCGTCTGACCTGCTCCCTCGACTGATCGGACTCAGCTGGGAGCCGAGGCTGTCTCGAGGAGCGATCCGGGGCGGACCCACCGCAGCTCACCCGACGATGCGGTCCCAGTTGCTCCCTGGTTTGGCGTGGCGCTCGATGAAGCGGACGATCCGTCCCGCGACGTCGGACTCGGTAGCCGACTCGATACCTTCGAGCCCGGGCGACGAGTTGACCTCCATGACCACCGGGCCGTGATTGCTTCGGAGCAGATCGACGCCGGCCACCCTCAACCCCATCGCCTTGGCCGAGCGCACCGCCGTGGTGCGCTCCTCGGGAGTGATCTTCGTCTTGGCGGCAGTTCCGCCACGATGGAGGTTGGAGCGAAACTCTCCCGGAGCTCCAATGCGCTTCATCGCCGCAACCACGCGATCTCCCACGACGAAACACCGCAGGTCGGTACTGCCTGCCTCCTTGATGTACTCCTGGACGAGGATGTCGGCGTTGAGACCTCGGAACGCCTCGATCACCGATTCGGCCGCCTTGGACGTCTCGCACAAGACGACCCCGATCCCTTGGGTCCCTTCGAGCAGCTTGACGACCAGCGGTGCGCCACCGACGAGATCGATGACGCCCTGTACGTCTTTGGTCGAGCTGGCGAAACCCGTCACCGGAAGACCAATTCCGCGACGAGACAAGAGCTGGAGACAACGGAGCTTGTCGCGAGACCGGGCAATCGCCTGAGACGAGTTGAGACAAAAGGTGCCCATCATCTCGAACTGGCGAACGACGGCCGTCCCGTAGAAGGTGTGTGAAGCGCCGATTCGGGGAATGACGGCGTCGACATCCAGGAGGGCCTCACCCTGGTAGAAGACCTTCGGGCGGTGTGCCGTGATGTCCATCACACAGCGCAGGTAGTCGATGACTCGCACATCGTGACCGGATTCTCGCGCCGCCTCTTCGAGTCGTCTCGTCGAATAGAGGTTGCGGTTGCGAGAGAGAATCAGGATCTTCATGGCTCTGCCGAGAGAGTCTTACTCAGTTGCCACCGAGGAGAAAGAGCGACCGGCGTCGACGACGAAGCGACGCACGAGGTTCATCGCCGCGACCTGAGCATTCTCCTTGCGCGCTCCACGTCGGGAGCCGTCGGGGCGAGCTCGACGAACCGATCGAGATCGTTCAGCAAGAGATCCTTGCGCCCAGAGCGGCCGGCGGCGAGGCCTCGATAGAAGTAGGCGTACGCGAGGCCCGGATTTCGGTCGAGAGCCCGCGTGAGCTCGCGCACAGCCGGCTGCCACTTCTCTTGAAAGGCGTAGCTCCGTCCCATGAGGTAGTCGACTTCGGCCGAGTCGGGAGCCAGCTCGCGGGCTCGTTCTAGGGCCGCTAGTGAGCGCTCGTAGCGTTTCGTGCGCTGTAGCGACCAACCCAGCAGGCGCTGCGCACGAGGATCGGCGGAAGCGCGCTCGGCGAGCGCCTCAGAGCGCGCCAGAGACTGCTCGAAGATGGCCATGGCCTCCGCGTCACGACCGGTCGACAGCAGCATCTCGCCCAGCCAGAGGAGGGCCTCGGGGTCTGCAGGCAAAGCTGCAGCTGCGTGTCTCAGATGAGTCTCAGCTCCTTCGAGGTTCTGCTCTTCGAAGAGCAGCCGGCCTAGCAAGACGTGATGCTCGGCCAGTTCGAGATCGAGAACCGGATCCAGGGCGGCACGGGCTTTTGCAGGGCTCCACTCCCACAGACTCTGGGTCACCTGCTGCACCACGTCCGACGGTGCTCGAGCCGCGGCCAGCGCCGGAACCACCAGGAGTGCGCCAAGCAGTCCACGAAGCCTCCTGCCCCTCGTCGATCCGTTCATGGTCCCATTCCCTCCCCGAGGCTCAGCCTCGTGTCGTGAAAGCAAAGTCATCAGCCCTTCCATCCCTAGAACACCTGGCCGAGCCCGATGTAGATCGTGTATTCGTCGTCGAGCTCTCGCCGATCGAGCGGCCGAGCCACGTCCAGACGCAACATGCCGACTCCGGTTGCAGCCCGCAGTCCCAAGCCAAACGAACTCGAGAGGTCTCTCGCGAGGTCGTCTCTGTCGTCCCACACGTTACCGGCATCGAAGAACAACACGCCTGAAAAGCGCCCGGCAATGGGAAAGCGCAGCTCCTGGTTGATGACCAGGAGAGCTTCACCGCCTGCAGCTCGATCGACAGAGCCGAAGCGCTCGAACGGCCCCAGTGACTCGCTGTCGTAACCGCGCACCGAATACTCGCCGCCAGCGAAGAACCTGACGTCACGACTGAGTATCTGATCGAAGGCCTCCGCCACACCGAGCCGATAGGACTGAGCCCAGACCAGTCGACGTCCCCAGAGCTGACCGATGTCTCGAATCCAGCTGAGTTGGCCAAACACCCGCACGTACTCGAGGTCACCTCCGATGACAGGCCCGGCACCGGACAGGTCGACGCTGGCAAACAGTCCCTTCGAGCCGAAGAGGTCGCCCTGCTGACGCCGATCGAGCACGAGCTGGACGCCGAGAGTCGGGGTGCGCAGGCGTTCATCGAGCGGAAAGAACGGGTCCGGGTCTTCTTCGGTGAACCGCTCCTCGCGATAGCGCCCGTACAGCCGTCCCAGGAGCTTGGGAGAAAAGCGCCGCGACATCTGCAGCGACAGCTCCTCGGAGTCCGTGATCAGCCCGTCGTCGACGACCGAACGGACGTCTGCGAACGCTTCGAGAGTCGAGTGGCCTCCAAAAGCGCGAGGCAGCGAGGCATAGATCCTGCCCTGTTCGCTGTCACTCGACACGAGCCCACGAACTCCGAGAGTGATCCCGCGTCCGAGCACGTTACGGTCCTGCGCATCCACGACCGCGGCGAGGCCGTCGTCCGACTCCCAGCGCAGGCCGTACGACAACCTGAAACGTGGTCGCTCCTCGAGATCGAACGTTACCGTGGACAGGCCAGTCGCATCACTCTCGACGTCGAGCGAGATGAGCGAAAAGGCTCCGGTCTCGATGAGTCGTCTTCGTCCTGACGTGAGATCTCCGGGCTCGAGGGGTTCTCCCGCCTCCAGACCGACCAGGCGCTTGGCCCACGACTCGCGGGTCGCCCGACCTCCCGAGAAGGCGAGCTCTCCCACCGTGTGCTGACGACCGGGCTCCACCTCAAAGACGATCGGGACAAGGAACGGCTGACCTTCGTCGGCAAGACCGATTCTCGGTACGACCCTCGCCTCGAGATACGAACGGTCCCGGAGGTTCTGCTCGATGGTGAGCGCCGCGCGCGCGATGGGATCTGCTCGGTAGCGGTCTCCCCGCTGGATCTTGACGAGGTCGCTCAGTCTCAGTCGCTCCTCGTCGGAAACGCCTTTGATCTCGAAGCGCACGATCCGTTGGAAAGGCCCCGGGTCGAGCTCCACCGTCAGCGTCTTGCCATCGTCGCTCAGCAAGCGGGAGCGCACCTGGGCGATCGGATAGCCCAGAGCTTCGAGGGCGCCGAGCAGGCGCCGGTCGGCAGCTTCGACGCCGAGCGCTAGCTCGATTCGCGCCGCCAGGCCCACAAAACGCGACCTGAGGTAACTCTGCTCGTCTTCAGCCAGGCCAGGGAACTCCAGAGTCGCGATCGAAACCTTGCGACCACCGCGTGAGGTGACCACCACCCTGTCGATCTCGCGTCCCTCCTTGTCCCGGTCCCGAGCCACCTCCAGAGTGACCTCGGGCTCCAGGAACCCTTTCCCACGCAGGACCGTTCGGGTCTGCTCGCCCATCGTGTCGAGGGCCGTCTCCTGAAACAGGTCGGACCTGTAGAGCGAGCGAATCGCTCGGCGAGCTCGCGACGACGGGCGCTCGCCGACGAAGTCGATCTCTGCCCTGACGCCAGGCTCGATCGACACGTCCAGGCGGACCCGCTCCTGTCCCTTCTTGGCGTCGAGCTCGTGTCTGACCGCGCGAACTCGGGGATTCGGATAGCCATGGCCCCTCAGATAGTCGGCCACCTCGACCTCGAGGTCGAAGACGCCCCCCTCCTGCAGCTCCTCTCCCTCCTGCGCGTCGAGCGAATCGAGCAGGTCACCACGATCGATCTCCGGGATCTTGGGCACCTTGATCTCGACGATTCGAGGCCCTTTGGCGTCTTCGCTTCCACGAAGCTGAATGGAGTGCTGAAGGGTCACACCCTGGTTGCGCTCTTCGTTCGTGAAAATCTGCGAGCTCAGTCCGGGGGCGAAGGCGAAGTCGTGCAGGTCGAGCAGATAGGTCCGGCGCTCCGCCTCACGGAGGTTGATCGCCACACCAACCGCGACATTGGTGGTGAGGTCCTGGCTGACGGTCAGCCGCGCCTCGGGCTCGGTCTCGCCGAACAACAACAGCGGGTCGTAGTCGAGGCGCACACCTCCGAGCGAACGCTCGAGGGTCGAAGTGAGCCGACCACCGTAATAGTCGAGCAGGCCTGCCTCGACGACCTCTTCTCGGTCCAGCTCACGCTCACCTCCGAGACTGAAGGGGTCGCTTCGTGCAAATCGGCTGAGGGTGGGATCTTCGATCGAATTGGTGGTCACCGTGTCGATCTTCGGAGGGACCCCGTAGAGGCCACTGAGTTCGACGGTGGCGCGGTCGAGCTGGACGACCTGGCCGTAGGCGAAGAAGCGGCCACCCGGATCCACCTCCAGACGTCCCTTGACGAGCGGCTCGGCCAAGGGACCTCGCACGTCGAGTGGCGTCCAGGTAACTCGCAGATCGGCGAGATTGTTGTTGACGCGGACTCCGCTGGAGGTGCGCAGTCGGAGATCGAGATCCAGACTCTCCGCGAAGCCGCGGTCTGTTCCGGTGAGCTCTGGAAGACCCAGGAGCAGGTTGCGTAGCTCGCGATCGAGATCGATGTCCCGACGCAGGAGACCTCGGATCAGAGTGAGATCTCCCGTCAGACGACTTCTCCCTCCTTTGGGGATGACCAGCCGAGCACTACCGCGCAGAAGCGCTCTGAGTCCGTAGTCGAGGCGGTAGCGTGCGCCACCGATCTCCGCCTCCAGATCGAGTCCTCCGGGGCCCCAGGCGGTGCCCGTGATGAACACCGACCCTTCGTTGAGGCGACCCTCGGCCGAGCTGACCAGAAACTTCCCGTCTTCGAACGCAATATCGAGATCGGGCGCCTCGATTCGCGTCTCGTACGGACTCAAATAGGTGAGCATCACCTGGTCGCCGCGCGCGCGCAGTCGCCCGCGAAGCCCGTCCAGAGGACCTTCGAGGCTCAAGTCACCATCGAGAACCCCACTGGCGACGCCACCACCCAGCCAACGATTGAGCAGTTCCGCCTCGAACGACCCTACCGCCGCGATCTGTACCGACTCGATCACCGAGGCCACCGAGATCGGCTCGTCAGTTCCACTCGATGGACGCGACTCGCCGTCGTCTGGGACGGCTGCTCGCAGAGCAGCCATCGGGTCGTTCAGCTCGACGACGGCATCCACCCCGAGAGATCGACCTCGATACACGACACTCTCTGCCTTGACGGCGACACTCCCGCCAACGAGGTCGGCAGTGAGCTCGCTGATACCGATCTCGCCTTCGGGATGAACGACGACGTCCACGGTCTGAGCGCTCATCTCTCCGCGACTTCGGCTCCAGTCGTTCAGGTCCAGACTCAGATCGGCCGACAGATCAGACAGTCTCAAGTCTTCGAGACCCTGATCGTCACGGGCAACGAAGACGTCGCCCAACACACACTCCGGGAGCTCGACGTGGACTTCGATCGGCGTCTCTGCGCCCGAGACGTGAAACGAATCGAGTCGATCGAGAACCGCGTCGAGGCCCGGAAGGGCTCGCAGCTGCGCCAGCGGAGCCAGTACCGAGAGGCTGACGGTGCCTGCTGGCGACTCGACATTCGTGGTCTCGAGACTCAGAGTGGATCCGTCGAGTGACAGCTCCAACGACAGCTCGTCGACCCCGTCGATGGGGCGCTCGACCGTCGCGGCGACGCGAGCTGGACCGGGCAGCCGAACTGGAACATCCAGGGAATCCGGAAGTGCGGCCTGCCCGAGCAGG
>JANQPS010001227.1 GCA_028285365.1 Thermoanaerobaculia bacterium
TACGGTGCGGGTGGCCGCGACGATGGCCTGGCCGAGGACCTGGCCACCAAAGACGTGCGTGCCAGGACCGTTGAGGCTGCGAAAGAGGGTGGTCTCGAGTTGTTCGAGATCCATGAGCTCGGCGAGCTCAGCGAGCGTCTGAGAGGGTGCAGTCACAGCGCGAAGGCGATGCGGGGTGGCGGCGCGCTTCAGTTGGGGAGCAGGGGAGCGCCCGTGGCCAGCAGTTGCTCTGCCGTGGCGGGATCGAGGGGCTCAGAGAAGTAGTAGCCCTGACCATAGTTGCAGGCCAGACCTCGAACGCGCTCTACCTGCTCTTTGGTCTCCAGACCTTCGGCCGAGACGGAGATCCCGAGTCGCCGGGCTAGCTGGACGATGGCCTCGATGATGTGCCCAGCGTCGCTTTCGGAAGCGATCTCGGTGACGAACGAGCGGTCGATCTTGAGTGTGTCCGTGGGCAGTCGCTGGAGATAGCTGAGCGAGCAGTAGCCGGTGCCGAAATCGTCGAGATGTAGTTTGACTGCCAGCTCCTTGAGCTCTTCGAGTCGATCGAAGACGAGCTCGAAATTCTGAAGCAGCATGCTCTCGGTGAGCTCGAGGCGCAGGCTGCCTCTTTCGAGTGAGGAGCGAGCGATGATCTGCCGAACCTGGGACACGAGATCGTGGTGGATCAGCTCGGGACCGGAGAGGTTGACGCTCAGGCAGATGGGGCCGTAGGCCGCATACCGCTTCTGCCACTGAGCGATCTGGCGACAGGCGCCGTCGAGGACCCAGCGTCCGATGGGCAGAATGGCACCGGTCTCTTCTGCTACGGGGATGAAGTCTTCGGGATAGAGCAGGCCCTTCTCGGGGTGGCGCCAGCGAACGAGTGCCTCGAAGCCTTCGATGCGGCCGGTCTCGAGGTGGACGATTGGCTGGTAGTGCAGGAGCAGCTCGTTCTTTTCGACCGCTCGGCGCAGATCGTTCTCGATCTCGAGCTGATGGATCGCCCGCTTGTGCATCTCGGGGTCGAACGCCATGTATCGCGCTCGCCCGGTCGACTTGGCGCGGTACATCGCAATGTCCGCGTCGCGCAACATGTCTTCCGGCCTGAGATAGTCAGGGTTACTGAGAGTGATGCCGATGCTGGCGCTCGTGTAGACCTCGTGCCCGTCGAGATCGTGAGGGATGGCGAGATCGTGGAGCACGCGTGTCGCAACACGATTGGCGTCGGAAGGTTCAGTGAGGTCGTCCGTGAAGATTGCAAACTCGTCCCCGCCGAGGCGCGCCACGCGATCACTCGGGCGCAGGAGAGCTTCGAGACGCCGGGCGATCGAGACCAACAGCTGATCACCGACGGCATGGCCTAGGCTGTCGTTGATGTTCTTGAAGCGGTCGAGATCGAAAAACAGAACGGCGAAGAGATAGTCGTCGCGCCGGCGGGCGTGGGCAATGGCCACGGTCAGGCGATCCAGGAAGAGCGCCCGGTTGGGCAGTCCGGTCAGTGAGTCGTGGAGGGCCGCTCGAGCGAGGTCTTCTTCGGCGCGCTTGCGCACGGTGATGTCGCTCAACGAGCCAGCCATTCTCACGGGGATGCCTTTGGCGTTGCGCAGTGCCAGCCCGCGCGTCGACACCCACCGATGTTCGTTCTCCCCGAAGCGGATCCGATACTCGCTCTCGAGGTGAGCAGTTTCTCCGCGCAGGTGAGAGTCGAGCTCCCAGCGGAACCGCTCCAGGTCATCGCTATGGATGCGATTGAACCAGGACTCGACGGTCGCATCGAATCCATCACTCGGGCAGCCGACGATCTCACGCCAGCGGGGTGAGAAGTAGATTCGGTTGTGTTGTAGGTCCCAGTCCCAGAGGCCGTCGTTGGCTCCGAGGACCGCAAGTGCGTAACGCTCCTCGCTGGTTCGCAGGGCATCTTCGGTGTTCTTGCGCTCGATCGCATAGCGAATGGAGCGCACCAGGAGTGATGCCGTGACTTCTCCTTTGACGAGGTAGTCCTGAGCACCGAGTCGCACGATCTTGGTGGCGAGCTCGGGATCGTCCAGACCGGTCAGGAGGATGATCGGAGTCTTGGGCGCCATGTCCTGGACGCCGCCAAGAGACTCGAGCGGGGTGGGGCTGTCGGGGAGCGAGAGGTCGAGCAGAACCACGTCGAACTGGCGGTTCTCGAGACTCTCGAGGCCAGCCCTGAAGCTGTTGCAGATCTCGACCTCGAAGCGCGGATGCTGGCACTGAGAGAGGAGCTTCCGGATGAGCGCAGCGTCGCCGGAGTTGTCCTCGATGACGAGGGTGCGAATCTCTTCAGGCGCCTGGTGCCGGTGAGGTCTCTGTGGTGGTTCGTTCACTGGGTTGCCGTCCGAAGACCTCGTCTGCGATTCGGGTCGAGCCGGCTGACCTTGCCGGTCAACGGGAGAGCGAAGCAGAAGGTCGATCCCTGCTCGGGCTGCGACTCGACCCAGATCCGCCCCTGATGGTGCTCGAGGATCCGTCTGCAGATGGTCAGTCCCAGTCCGCTGCCGGGAAGCTCAGGGTGAAGCCGTTTGAAGCCTTCGAAGATCGTCGAACGCTCGTCTTCTTCCAGACCCACGCCGTTGTCGCGGACGCTGATCACCCACTCGTCCTGACGCTGCTTGGCGGAGATCCAGATGCGGGGTGTCTCGCTTCCCCGGAACTTGAGGGCGTTCTCGATGAGGTTGCGAAAGACGATTTCGAGCTGCGTGCGATTTGCTCGGACCGTGGGAAGCGGGTCGAGATGTACGCCAGCGCCCAGGGCTTCGAGCTCATCGTTCAGTTGCTCGAGCACTCCCTCGACGATCTCTTCGCAGGGAACCGGTGCAAGCTCACCCGACTCGATCGAACGATTGAGCAGCAGGAGGTTGTCGACGACGGAGCTCAGCCGTTTGGCACCGTCGAGAGCAAACCCCATGTACTCGGTGCCCTCGGCGTCGAGCGTGCCGCCGTACTCGTCCGCGAGGAGTTGGGTGTACTTCTCGATCATCCGAATCGGCTCTCGGAGCTCGTGGGCGAGCACCGCGGCGATGGGATCGTCAGCCGGTGTCGCAGCGGCGCTCGCCGAGGATCCGTCGGTGCCCTCTCTGGTAGAAGACGCGTGCGGTTTGGATTCGAGGCGCTGGAGGAGTCCAGAGCCGGGGCCGATCGAGAGAGCCCT
>JANQPS010001228.1 GCA_028285365.1 Thermoanaerobaculia bacterium
TGGCGTCTGGGGTAGCCAGAACGGCGCGGGATTCGGCGTCTATGGAACAACTCCCAACGGATTCGGAGTGCTCGGTTCCGCAACCGGAGCCACCGGCGAGAACTACGGCGTGTACGGCACGACCTCGTCGACCGACGGCTACGGTGTCTACGCAACCGGCGCGGGGCAGGCGATCTTCGCAACTTCGGGCGCCAGATATGCGGTCGAGGTGGACTCGACCAACACAGGTAGCGGTCTGTATCCAGCGGGCATCCTGTCCGAATCCGTCGGCGCCGGGGTTCGCGGCGAAGGCCGCGACGGCATCCTGGGTATCGGCGACGACCAGCTGCTGCCAGTTCAGGCCTGGATTACCGGTGTGAGGGGAACAGCCGACCTGAGAGCCCAGGGGCACCTTGGGTACTTCGGTGAAGACAGCACCGGTTTCACCCGGAGCTACGCCGTCTACGGCTCGATCGGCTCGTCCTCTGCCAACGTCGTCAGAGCGGGCTTCTTCTCCGGCTCCGTCGACGTCACCGGCACGCTCACCAAAGGTGGCGGATCGTTCCTCATCGACCATCCGCTCGACCCCGAGAACAAGACTCTCTCCCATTCGTTCGTCGAGTCGCCCGACATGATGAACATCTACAACGGCAACACCGTCCTCGACGGCCAAGGCGAAGCCTGGGTGAAGCTCCCGGAGTGGTTCGACGCTCTCAACCGAGACTTCCGCTACCAGCTCACCGGCATCGGCAAGTTTGCTCCCGTGTTCGTCGCGGAGCCGATGCAGGGCAACCGCTTCAAGATCGCAGGCGGCGAGGCCGGTATGACCGTCTCGTGGCAGGTCACCGGCATCCGCCATGACGCCTGGGCCAACGAGAACCGCATCCCGGTCGAGGCCGAGAAACGACCCGAGCAGCAGGGCCGCTTCATTCACCCTGAAGCGTTTGGGCTCCCCGCATCCATGAGCGTCGACGCACTCGATCACGACACGGCTGAGGCTCACGTTCGTTCCAGCGCCGCTCTCGAGGAGTGAAGGAGACGGCGATCACGATGGCCGTTTTGCAGACTGGTCTGCGAGGAGAGAGTGACACGCCACCATCTTTCCTGATGTTGGCAGCCAGGGAGCCTCGTCATGGCTCACCCAGCCCCTGTCCCGTCTCTCAGTGTCGAAAGCGACGAGCACCCGCTCAGAGAGTGCTTCGTTGACCCGAAGCCTGGTGTCCTGTCTCGTCAGTTCGTTGAATGAAGATCGCGACGAGTTGGTTCGCTGCCAAGGCGGCTGACGGAGGCATATCGGGCTGTATGGCGAGGAGGACAATGCAGCCAGCAAATTCCTCGGACTATTGTGTAAGACAGATTTGCGATACCGGACACTCGGGTCAGCCCATGGAATACGGCACGAGCTGGAAGCGACCAAAGGCCCGACGCTTTCGCCTCGCGGCGAGAAGACGAAAAGGAACCTCGACATGACGGCTAGACAACGACGGCGACCGCGCACAACCGACCTCGTCCTCCTGACTGCGGCCGTGGCGCTCGGCTCGGCCCTTCAGATTTCTGCGCAGACGTGCAACGTGCCGAGCACCTACGCGACGATTCAGTCGGCCATCGACGACTCCTCGTGCTCCACCATCGACGTTGCCACCGGCTTCTACCAGGAAGCACTCACCGTGACTCGAAGCCTCACGATCGTAGGGGCCGGCGCGACCACCGTGCTGCGCGACGCTCCGGTCGTCGCCGTCGGCAACGGAGTCGACGTGGTCCTCGACAGCCTCCGACTCGAGAACGGCTGTCAACCCGAGTCCCTGCTCAGCTCGAGCGGTGCCTTCATCGACGCCGTCGCGGTGACCGTGGCCTATTCCAGCAGCTTCGGCTGCGACCGCGGGTCGTCCATCTTCCAGAATGGCTTCGAATCGGGTGACCTCAGTCGCTGGTCGAGCACCGGAACCGGAGCCGCCACAGCGCCTCCGTCAGCACCATCGTCTCGTCGACTCCCGAGCACGTCATGAGCCCCTCAGCCACCAACAGAACCGCGACCTCAGCCGCCGAGCCGCGAACCATGATCTGAGGCGGGCGAAGTCGATAGGGTGGGCGAGAAACACCCCCAGGAGCGCCCCATGACCGAGAACCGCGGACCCCTCGCTGGCGTCCGGGTCATCGACCTGACCGCCGTCATCTCTGGACCCCTCGCTACCCAGATCCTGGGAGACCAGGGTGCCGACGTCATCAAGGTCGAGCCTCCGGGGATCGGCGACCTGACGAGGCCCATGGGAACGAGTCGCGACGGTCTGTCGGCAATCTTCGCTGCCGCCAATCGCAACAAGCGCTCGGTCGTCCTCGATCTCTCGAAGCCAGACGGCCTCGGGGTCTTCAAGGAGTTGGTTGCAACGGCCGACGTCCTGGTACAGAACTTCAGGCCGGGGGCGGCCGAGCGGATGGGCATCGGCTACGACGCGATGCGTGAGCTCAAGGACGATCTCGTCTATGTATCGATCAGCGGGTTCGGCAAGTCTGGACCACACAGCGGGCGCCGCGTCTACGACCCGCTGATCCAGGCGGCCAGCGGCATGGCCTGGGCACAGGGCCAAGCCGGTGCCGTGCTCACCGGTCAAGAAGGTGAGCCGCAACTCGTGCGCTCGATCGTCTGCGACAAGGTCACTGCCCTGACTGCGGCGCAAGCGATCACTGCCGCGCTGTTCGCACGCGACCGCGGAGCCGGGGGGCAGCACGTTCAGCTGTCGATGCTGGACTCAGCCATCGCCTTTCACTGGTGCGACATGATGTGGAATCACTCGTTCGTCGAGCAGGCTGAGTCGGACGACATCGAGCGCACCCTCGATCTCGCAGACATGTTTCGGATCTCCGAGACCGCGGACGGTCGAGTCGTCATCGTCGCTGGCGGCGACAAGGAGTTTCACGGAATCTGCCGCGCGTTCGACCGCGAGGACATGATCTCGGACCCGCGTTTTGTCGCCATCCAGGACCGGGCGCAGCACATCTCCGAACTGCTGGATTGGCAGACCGCC
>JANQPS010001231.1 GCA_028285365.1 Thermoanaerobaculia bacterium
TGCGGTCTCGTCGAGGGTCTGGATGTTGACCGCACCTTCGGATTCCCACGTGACGATCACGTCTCCGTCGGCGTCGATCTCGACCTCGGGCTCTAGTTCGTCGTCTGGTCCACCGGTGGCGATCTCAGTCGTTTCCGACTGCGGGTCGCCGCTCTGGTTGAACGTCCTGCCGAGAATGCTGCTACCCGAGGTGCCGGCGAGCGTCACGCTGCCGTCACCAGCGGTAAAGGCGGAACCCTCCCTCTGCAGCCAGACGATCAGCGCGTTGCCCGAGCTCGTGAACACGACTGACGGGCTCGAGGCGAAGCCCGAACCGCTGACCGGGACGATCTCCGAGAGCTCCGACCCGTCCGGAGCGAAGAATTGCAGAACGACCTGTTGGCCGTTGGCCGAGTTGCGCTCCCAGGCGACCACTGAGCGACCGTCCTGCGAAAGGACCACGCTGGGTCCTTCAGGTTCGTCCTCGGTCGACACGGTCTCCGTCGGCATGACGTCGATCGGCTCCGTCGGCAGGTCGTCATCGGCAATGACGAACGTCGCAGCGTCGCCGCTCACGGTCGTCCCGTCGGCGCCACTACTGAGCGCCACCTGGAAAGTCTCGTCTCCCTCTGTTTCGTCGTCGCCGATGATCTCGACGACGATCGTCTCGTCGCTGCCGGGGGCCACGCCGTTGTCGGCCAGACCCGCACGGCGGAGCACGACCCGTCGGGTGCTCGTTCCCGCGTCGAACACGATCGAACCGGAGGTTGCCACGAAGTCTTCACCTGCCGTCGCGGTCCCGGCGACGGTCTCGAAGAGAATCGTTGGCGACTGCGAGCCGGTGGGAGCAGGCGAGACCGAGACGGTCACCTCTGCCGGAGTGGTCGTTCCGGCATCACCCTCTTCGATCGAGATCGCGGCGCCTGTCTCGAAGCTGACCACGAAGTCGTCGTCATCGACGATCGTCGTCGAGACCGGCTCTTCGTCGAAGGTCACGAAAGCTTCGGAAACGCTAGGCACGACATCGGTGATGCGAACCGTAAACGACTCGTCGTCCTCGATCTGGTTGTCACCAGTGATGGGCACCTCGAAGTCGAGCTGGAGCACCGTGCCACCAAAAGAGAGCGAGCCGAACGTCTGCTCGAAGTCCTGACCGGCCGTGGCAGTGGCGGAGGTGGCCGCGTAAAACACCGTGAGGTCGAGCTCCGGGCCTGTTGGCTCCGACAGGGTCACGGTATAAGTGGCCACCGTGCCCTGACCGTCGCCTTCGACGACCGAGCTCGGGCCACTCAGAGACGCGACGATCGGTTCCGGCTCCTCGATCGGTTCGATGGTCGCGAAGGTCGACGCAAAGATCGGAGCTCCGAGGCAGTTCTGGATGCCGGCCCGAAACTCGTAATCGCCAGGTGGCAGCACGACGATCTCGACGGGCTGGCCGGCTCCGAAGGGAGCAATTTCGGTGAAGAGCTGGTTTCCGACCTCGCGGTAGGACCACTCCCACTGATCAGCCCCGCTCGAATTGGCAATGAGCGTCACCTGCTGGCCGTCGACGTCGGCGCACGGTCCCCCTGACGGTCCGGCCTGGTCCAGCGTCGTACAGAGCCGACCGTCAAAGGCCAGTGGCGGTGCCGGGACGACGTTGAGCGGACGAAAAGCGAAGTCCGACTCCTTGGCTGCGTCGTCGACGAACAGGGCGAGATCGAGGAACGTGTCGACGTCGAGGGCGTCGACGTCGAAAACGAAGGTCGAAGCGCTACTCGAATCAATGACGATCTTCTGGGAAGTGTCGAGCATCTCCCAGAAATAGCTCACCGGCGGAACCTCGTTGATGATGTCGGCCGTGAACGTATGCGTGGAGCACTGTTGGACATCGGTAGGAAACTGCAGGTCGAGCGGCACTCCGTCGATGAAGACCTCCTGAATCTGGATAAAGGAGCCCGGTGGCACCTGCCCGGCTATCGGCATGGCGGCGAGCAGAAGAAGGGCTGCGCTCGCAATGATCGTCGAAAGAGGGCTACGGCGGTCAGTGGTCATCGTCTGCTCCATGCGGTGCTACCAGGTTGACTCCGAATCATAGACGGTGAGAGGTCGCAGCGCGCGTCCTTGACGCTCTCTTCGGGAGAACGGGTGGTCCTTGATGTCTTCCGTTAAGGTTGGCGCTCACACCCGCGCTGGTCCGCTGCCCGAAGGAGAGCATCCCGGTTGGAGGAATACGCGCTGATTCGTGAGACCTACCAACGTACCTGAGGGGATGAGTGGATGGCGCGAAAGCCCAACTATGCATTCGAGCGAAACGCCCGCGCGCGGGCGAAGGCAGCCAAGAAAGAAGCCAAGCGCAAGGCCAAGGCCGAGGCACGGGCCGCGAAGAAGGCCGAGGCAGAAGGCG
>JANQPS010001232.1 GCA_028285365.1 Thermoanaerobaculia bacterium
GCGTACCCACGCCACTGACCCCGCAGCGGGTGCCGGATCTGAGCTATGTGAAGGCGACCGCGGAGATGATCGCTCCTGCGCTGCGCCGAGGCCAGCTCGTGATTCTGGAGTCGACGACGTACCCCGGGACTACCGAAGAAGAGCTGCGAGTCTGGCTCGAATCCAGTGGTCTTGCCGCCGGAGCGGATTTCTTGCTCGCGTTCTCACCCGAGCGCGAAGACCCTGGCAACGAGAGCTTTCGCACGACCAACATTCCCAAGGTCGTCGGTGGTATCGACGAAACGTCGACGGACGCTGCCTGCGCGGTCTACGAGATGATCGTGCCCGAGGTGGTGAGAGTGTCGTCAGCGCGCATTGCCGAAGCGACCAAGCTGACCGAGAACATCTTCAGAGCCGTGAACATCGCACTCGTGAACGAGCTCAAGGTGATCTACACGGAGCTGGGAATCGACGTTCGCGAGGTCCTGGATGCAGCGTCGACCAAGCCTTTCGGCTTCATGCGCTTCGATCCGGGGCCCGGATGGGGCGGGCATTGCATCCCGGTAGATCCCTTCTATCTGGAGTGGAAGGCGCGCGAGATCGGTCGCTCGGCAAGATTCATCGAGCTTGCAGGCGAGATCAACGTGGAAATGCCGCGCTACGTCATCGGCCGGCTCCAGCTCGCGCTCAACGAACGAGGCAAGCCGGTCAAGGGCAGCCGGATTCTCGTTCTGGGGTTGGCCTACAAGAAAGATGTGGCGGATCCCCGCGAGAGTCCTGCCTTCGAGGTTCTGGAGCAGCTGCTGGAGCTCGGCGCCGAGGTGAGCTATCACGACCCGTTGATCGACAAGGCCCCGGCGATGAGGAGCTGGCCGGACCTGCCACCGCTCAGGTCTCAGCCGCTGACGCCAGAGACGCTGGGCGCCCAGGACGCGGTCGTGGTCGTGACCGATCACACGCAGGTGGACTACGAGCTCGTTCGGGCGTCGGCAGAACTCGTCGTCGACACGCGAGGTGTCTTTCGCGAAGCCTTCGAGGGACTCGTGACTGCCTGATCGTTCAGCGCTCAGAGCTCGAGAGACCACATTAGAGCTCGAGAAACCAAATTGGTGTGGCCGAGTCGACTGTGACGCGTGACTCCGGCCTTCTGGTTCTGTCGAAGCTAGAGTACGGGCAAGTCCGGTGACAGGCTGGACGCCGAAGTTCAGCGTTGCCCCCGTAGGCATGCAGCACGGTTGGAGGGCAGAGCTCGAGGCGGGAGCGAATCAGCAACGGGGGAGTCGAATCGGCAGCGAAGAGTGGAGTCGCGAGGGTGCTTGTGCTATGCTTGCGGTGGCGACGCCGTGTCTCGTGACGGACGTGACGGAATAGAAGGGTTGGAGCGAACGTTTCCGACTCAGTCTGGCACGCGACCATGGAGTCGTCTGCGCCCCCGAGTTCATGCCTGGCAGGACGACCTGGACTCTGGGACGCGCCAATCGCTTTGATACCCCCACGATCGATCCCCTTGCAGGCCAACGAGCCGTCGGGCAGCACGGCCAACCTCCCTCCGCCGCAGCGGTCGATCGTTTCTCCTTCACACCTCGACCGGTCGAGCCACGGCGAGATTCGTCTCCCGTCAGGCCAACTCATCGGCTTCCCACTCGAGTGTCGATGACAGCCTTCTTCCCAAGTTTTCACAATTCGCAGTTCGGCAGCGAGCGGTGTGCCCGCAGGGTTTCAGGGCGCACCCCAGGCTTTCGAGAGGGGAACCATCTTGGCAGTCGCAACAGCTAGCGTACGCACGACCAAGGCGCCGATCGACGAGCGTTTCTCGTCGGTTCGACAACTCATTGAGCTCGGACGATCGAAGGGCTATCTGCTCTTCGATGAGGTCCAGGAGCTGCTCCCGACGGAGCTCGTCACCGTCGATGACGACCTGCAGGAGGTCTACGAGCGTTTTGTCGAGCTCGGCCTCTGGGTGATCGATCGCCCGGTCTGCTACCAGACTCAGGAAGAGCACGACGTCGTCGTCGAGCTCGACAAGCCAGAAGAAGAGAGCTCTTCGCCGTCTCTTCCCGAGCAGGGAACGAGCGACCCCGTGCGTATGTACCTGCGGGAGATGAGCACCGTACCCCTCTTGGACCGAGAGGGTGAGGTGGCGATCGCGCGCGAGATCGAGCAGGCCGAGTGGATGACCTACCGGGCGCTCGGAAGCAATCCCGCGATCCTCGAGCAGGTTCTCAAGATGAACGCCTTCCTCGAGCGTCGAGGGCTTCGGCGCTCGTTTCGCGAGCTGCTCGAGGTCGACAACCTGGAGGAGCTCCTCGACCAGCGCAGTCAGGACTCGGTCGTTCGCGGTGTGGAGTGCTTCAAGGAGATCGCCGAGCACGACAAGGAGATCCAGAAGCTCCAGAAACGCCAGTCGCGCTACAGCCCCAAGGGCGAGCGCTTCCAGGAGCTCGAGCGCCAGATCGACCGGTTGCAGGAGAAGATCGCCAACGAGGTCGTCAAGATCGATTTCACGGTGCAGTCTCGAAACCGGGTGATCGAGTTCCTGCGCGATGCGGAGCGCCAGTTCAACCGCTACGAGCGCGACATCATGCGCGCGCAGACGGCTCTCAAGCGGGAGGCCAACGACGAACTCAAGTCGCTCCACCGGCGCCGCATCCAGAAGTACCGCAAGCAGCAAAAGGAGCTCGAAGAGCGCTTCGGTGTGTCCCAGAGCGACCTCAAGGCTTCGGTGTCGCGGATCAGGCGAAGCGAAGCCGCCTGCGAGCGTGCCAAGGAGAAGCTGATCGTGGCGAACCTCAGGCTCGTCGTATCGATCGCCAAGAAGTACACCAACCGGGGGCTCCAGTTCCTCGACCTCATCCAAGAGGGCAACATCGGCCTGATGAAGGCGGTGGAGAAGTTCGAGTACCGCCGCGGCTACAAGTTCTCCACCTACGCCACCTGGTGGATTCGGCAGGCTGTGGCCAGAGCCATTGCCGATCAGTCGCGGACCATTCGAATCCCGGTCCACATGATCGAGAACATCAACAAGCTCACCCGCACGAGTCGCTCTCTGGTTCAGGAGTTGGGCCGCGAGCCAACGGCTGAGGAGATCGGCGCGCACATGGACCTGCCGGCGTCCAAGGTTCGCAAGATCATGAAGATCGCGCAGGCTCCGATCTCGCTCGAGACTCCGGTTGGCGAGGACGAAGAGTCGCATCTCGGCGACTTCATCGAGGACAAGACGGCGACGTCGCCGATCGAGTCGGTGATCTCCGCCAATCTCCGCGAGCAGACGAGCAACGTGCTGCGCACTCTCACGCCTCGCGAAGAGCTCGTTCTGCGGATGCGCTTCGGCGTCGGTGAAGGCTCTGAGCACACGCTCGAAGAAGTCGGCAAGTCTTTCAACGTGACGCGCGAGCGCATTCGGCAGATCGAGTCGAAGGCGCTTCGCAAGCTGCGACAGCCCACGTGGGCCGGCAAGCTCAAGCCGTTTCTCGACGAAACCCAGTAGCCCCAGCCGCCAACTCAGCAGCTCGTGCGTGAGCAGTCCGGCGTTGCTACGCCGGACTGACTCTTCTTCCGTGCCCACGCCCCGGTCGAGGCTGGAAGGTGACTCGTGTTACCGTCACGCCGATCGACCTGAAACGTCAGGAGGACCGTCTTGCGCACGAGACTGAACCGACGTGAGCTGGCTTGGCTCGGTGCTGGTCTCGCGGCGACGCCCTTGGTAGCGGCTCCCGACTCGGCGGCCTCGAGGCCGGGAGTCGAAAGACTCAGTCGGCCACTGCGGCTAGACGAGGTGCAGACTCCTGCGCTGGTTCTCGATCTCGATGCCTTCGAGCGCAATCTCTCGAAGATGGCCAGCTTTGCCTCGGCCGCTGACGTCGGCGTCAGGCCGCACGCCAAGACCCACAAGTGCCCAGAGATCGCTCGCCGGCAGATCGAGCTCGGCGCGCTCGGCGTTTGTGTCGCAAAGATCAGTGAGGCCGAAATGCTGGCCGAGGCCGGCA
>JANQPS010001236.1 GCA_028285365.1 Thermoanaerobaculia bacterium
GGTGCGTCGTGACAGCCTTTTGTTCGTGAGGTACATCGTCACATCTCCCCGTCGTGAGACTGCGTTGAATCGCTGGATTGGATGGCCATTGATGCGGGTGCTGATCGTGGGCTGGTCGTTTCAGGAGCTCTGCCGCCGCGCTCGTCTGTGCCCGTGACGTCGTCGATTCTCGCTGCGACGGCCTCGTTCGATCCTTGACCCGACGTGGTGCGCTGAAACACCGGGTCCTCGACGAGTGCCATGACGTAGGACGAGAATCGATGATCTTGGCGCTCGGCTCGGCGAGTGATGGCGCGCACCGTCGGCATGTCATCGTGATCGACGCGGCGTCCCAGTGCGTAGGCCATCAGGTTCTCGGCGAAGTTCAAGGCCAGGACCTGGCTTCTGCGTGCGAGGGCCTCCCTGAGACTCGCTGGGTCGCTCAACGGCGTGCCGTCGTAGAGCTCACTGGTCGGGTCGACCGGGGCGCCGCTGTCGCGAGTTCTCCAGGCGCCTGTGACATCGAAGTTCTCCAGTGCCAGACCGATGGGATCGATCATCTGGTGACATGACATACACGCCGGGTTGGAGCGATGTTCCTCCAGGCGCTCGCGAACCGTGAGGACGCGGTTGCCGTCGACGGCCTCGGTCACGTCGAGCTCCGGAACGTCCGGCGGAGGCGGAGGCGGTGGCGATCCGAGGAGCACCTCCAACACCCACTTCCCGCGCAGTACCGGTGACGTGCGATTGGCGTGCGAGGTCAACGTCAGCACACTCGCGTGGGTGATGACGCCGCGACGATTGGGATCGTGGAGATCGACCTTCCTGAAGTGTTTTCCGGCTACGCCATCGATGCCGTAGTGCTTGGCGGGGCGCTCGTCGACGAAGGTGTAGTCGGCGTCGAGCACGTCGAGGATGCTTCGGTCCTCACGCACGATCGAGTCGAAGAACAGCTCGGTCTCACGCCTCATCGACTCGGCGAGGGTGGCGTCGAAGAGCGGATAGGCGAGCGCGTCGGGATGGATCTTCTCGAGATCCTGCAGCCGCAGCCACTGCGCGGCGAAACGCGTCGACAGCGCCTCGGCGCGAGGATCGTCGAGCATCCGGCGGACTTGCAGGCGGAGGGTTTCGGGCTGCGTCAGGGCTCCGCTGGCAGCCAGCTCGATCAGGGTGTCGTCAGGACCGCTGCCCCACAAGAAGTACGAGAGCCTGGATGCGAGATCGAGGTCCGAGAGCCGATACTCGTCCTGCTCGACGACTTGATCTGCGCCGCCATCGGCGGCGTCCTCTGCGCCAGTCAGGCGCTCGTTCTCGGACGGCGCTCTCTCCATGCGAAAGACGAAGTGTGGACTGGCGAGAATCGCCTGGAGGCCGGTCCGGATACCGTTCTCGAAGCCACCGTCTCGGGCGCCGTGGTCGAACAGGGCCAGGAGCCCCTCGAGATCGGAGTCGTCGACTGGTCTGCGATAGGCCCTGGTGGCCAGGCGACTCAGGATCTCGCGGGCGCAGGGCTCGAGCTCGGAGTCCGTCGTGGGGCGACAGCTGAAGACCAGGTCTCGGCTCGGTGTGCCACCGGCGCCAGTGACGTCGAAGGGGCCACTGATCGTCAGGTTCCTCAGGTGGGGGAGTGCGGTCACTCCGTAGGCGGTTCCGATCTGAGTGTCGGCAAGGGTGTGATCGATCGGCGTGATCAAGTCGTCGATCGGTCCTTCGAAGTGCTCGATGAACGCTGCGCTGATCCGGTGCTCGCCTGCGGGCACCGGTACCCGGGGAGTCGAGAGCGACAGTCCGCCAGGATCGGACTCCATGATGAACGGATCGATCTCGAGGATGGCGACTGGTGATCCGTCGATGGAGATCTCGATGAGCTCGTCGGACACCGTGGCGCCGTAGAGCTGCCCTACGGGTGTACCGTGTAGAAGGACTCGAAACGAGTACAGCCCCGCCGCAGGGAAGTTGTGAATCGTCGAGAGACCGCCGCGAGTACCCAGTGGCGCACCTTCGACGTGGTGCATCTGTGAGCCCGTGCGCGCCACCGTGTAGGTCGCCTCGCGGGCATCGGCCTCAGGGGCGCCCATGGCGAGCTCGCTGACCTGGCGAGCGGCTCGCAGATACCCCTCCATCAGGGTTGGTGAGAGCTGTTGGGCGTCAGCGATGTTGTCGAAGCCGTGGCTGATGGTGTCCGCAGGGAGAAAAGCTTCGACGTCGACGTCGACACCCAGGAGGTCGTGCACCGAGCGGGCATACTCCGCACGGGTCAGACGCTGGAAAGGCCGGTGTCGGGAGGTTGCCCTGGTGGCCGCGTGGGCATCG
>JANQPS010001245.1 GCA_028285365.1 Thermoanaerobaculia bacterium
GGCGGTCGTGAACGTTGACGACGCCTGCGACTCACGGGTTGTGCGTAACCCGCCACACTCCCGCTTGCGTAGCGCAGCTCGAACTCTTCACTCAAGCCCAGCAAACCTTGACCGCGGGAACGCTCCGTAGCGTCTGGCCAGCCGGGTGAGCGCTGCGCGTCTCTTGGCAAGAGCGCCGCCTCCCTTGCGCGTGCCCGCTCCAGCCGCGCCCGTCGTAGCCTCGGCAACCGGGCCTTCGTCAGCTCGACCTCACCCTGAAGGCTTGCCAGCAGTCGGGGGCTGTGGCCACGACCCAGCCACCCTCCGAGTCCTCGGTGTAGCTCCAGGACTGCCTGCGCGGCCGTACCCGTGACCCGATAGGGACTCGAGATCAGCAGCGCACAGTCGTGATCGATTGCCGAGCGCTGCAAGCGCAACCAGGCCGACTCCGGACCTCGTCCGCCTGGAATGGGGGGAGTGCCCACGTCGATGATCACCAGCGGGAACCCCGTCGACAGCACCAGCTCCGCGCAGCTCAAAGCCTGCTTCATGTGCTGTGGACGCATCCACAGAACCCTCTCGAGGTCGGCGCCAGCCAAGGCTGCAGCTTCTGGGTCGAGATGGTCCCCGAGATCGATCAGTGCCGCCTGCTCGCCGGTCTGGGTCGCAGCAGCCAGGGCCGAAAGCACCAAAGAAAATCGGCCGCTCGAGCGCCAGCCCACCGTTTCGATCGTTTCGCCCTGCACGAGACCTCCACCCAGCAGCTCGTCCACTGCTTGCATGCGGGTTGGCATGAGGTTGTCCTGCTCGTTTGCCTGAGTCCTTCGGTCACGCTCGGTTTCCACCAGCGCTCGCGCCTTGAAGAGTCCGAATCGCTCACGCGAGCGTTGCTCATCGAGATCGAGCGACTGGCGCAGAGGCCGATCGTTCAGCTGGCGCGTAGGAGCTCGCTCCTGATCGATCTGGATGAGCTCGAAATCTTCCGCATCCGTCCACTCTTCGCTCAACCCCGCGGTGGTGAGGGCCAGAGATGAGGTGGAAGAGGGCATGAGATGGGCTTCGTGCTGTTCGTCTCGAGTTTTGGTGTGGGGGAAACACTGTAGACGTAACAGAGGCGTAAATCAAGGGTGGCAATGACCAAATCGAATGTCTCCAGGTACTACGCCCCGGGGCGCAGGAACTCCGGCTTGCGGCTCCCGCGATGGCACGTCCAACAGGTCGGGGAGCGCAGCTCGCTGAAGAGCTCTCGATCGATCGTGTCGACCATGTTCAGCATGGTTCGCGCGCGCAGCTTCAGCTCTTTCGTGTCGCTGGCCCAGTTACCGACGGTGTGGCAATCCGTGCACTCCGCGCCCAGTGCGGTCACAAAAAGCAGCATCGTTCGACGGAGCTCGTCGGGGTCGCCAGGAAGCTCCTGGAGGTTCTCGAACCGTCCGCCTTCGAACGGGTCGGGCACGAGGCCGTGTGCGACGTCTTGTCGGTCGGGCGGCTCGCGTTCGGGAACGGAGGAGCCGCGATGGCACGTCCAGCACCTCACGGGTGCCCCGGCCCCGGGGAAATGATCGCGGTTGACCTGAGAGACGACTCCCCACATATGTGGAATGAGCTCCCGGGCTCGGACCTTGGCTCGTTCGAGATCGTCTCGGTGCAGCTGCCGAGCGTCGTGGCAGTGAGTGCAAGAGACGCCGAGGTCGATGCTGATCTCGTCCATGAGGCGGTCGAGATCTGACGCGGTGACCCGATCGCTGACGAAGAGCTTGATGTTCTCGTAGACCTCGCGGGCGGGCCGATCGGGATCAAAGAGACGATCCGTCTCCTGGGCTGTCGTGGCGTGCGTTGCAAGCAACGCTGCCGGCAGCAGGACCACTGCAAGCGCTCTAGGAACCAAGGCGATGAGTGCCTTCATCTCGACGATCGGATGCCAGGGGAGCACCCGCCGATGATGTCAGCCGGAGACCTTCGAGTGGCAGACGACGTGACGAGACGTGGTCGTCTGTGCGGGGCAGCTGGTGCCATGACGCTCACGTCGTGCTTCGAGTGAACTCGGTCGAAGAGGAGTGACCGACCCGACTGACGTGAGCTAGGCGGGCAGTGGAGCGGAGCGGTTCAGGAGGCGAGTCCACCTGCTCGTTGCCATAGGGGTGCTATAGGGGTGCTTTAAGGGTGCTGTGGAGGTGGTCAGCCCCCAAGTCCCTCGATGGCTGCGGTGCGCGTTGGGAAGAGCTTGAAGAAGGGAAGCTGGGCCATGGCAAAAACTTCGGCTACGGATTCGTTGGCGTGGCAGATGCCGATCCGACCACCGGTGGCCTGTAGCTTCTTGGCAGCCACGATCAGAACACGCAGACCAGCGCTCGACATGAAGTCGAGAGCTTCGAAGTCGACGATGACGTTCTCGACTCGCTCGGCGAAGAGGACGTCGAAATAGTCCTGGGCCTCTGACGCGGTGTTGGTGTCGAAGCTCCCTGCGAAGCGGGCAACGGTGAGCGTACCGCTTGTGATGGTCGAGATGTGCACGATCCGTGACTCCGGTTGTTCGAGAGGCTGTGGGGATGGCCTGTCCAAGGCTACCCGGGACTCTCGGTTCGCTCGATCACCAAGATTGTCACATCGTCGGACTGGGCCGCCTGGCCTTCGAACTCTCGTATGGCCCCGATGATCGTCTCGACCGACGCCTGCGAAGATCCGGGTGTGCTGCTGGCGATGGCAGCTCGAAGCCGCTCGTCGCCAAAGAGCTCCTGGCTCTCGTTCATGGCTTCGGTGACACCGTCGGTGTAGATGAACAACTGATCTCCTGTGTGCAGCTGTGTTTCGCTGTACGAATACTCGTAGTCGTCGACGACGCCGATCATGGGCCCGTGTCGCTTGTCGAGCTGCTCGAGGTTTCCGTCTCGATGGCGGACGTACGGCGGGTTGTGACCCGCGTTCGTGAAACGCAGGCTTCCGCTCTTCAGATCGAGGACGCCGAGGAGGAGCGTGACGAACATGCACGCGTCGTTGTTGCTCTGCAGCTGCATGTTGACTGTCGTCAGGACGTCCCCGGGGTTCTCGTGACCCCTGGCGCCGGCATCGATCAAGGTTTTGGTCACGGCCATGAAGAGGGCGGCTGGGACGCCTTTGTCCGAAACGTCACCAACGCAGATCCACAGACGATCGTCGCCGTCGAGGAAGAAGTCGTAGAGGTCGCCCCCGACCTCTCTCGCGGGTTGAAGTGTGGCGAAGAGCTCCAGGTCGTCCCGCTGAGGGTAGGGCGGGAACGTCAGCGGCAACATGCTCTGCTGGATGTCTCGGGCGACGTTGAGCTCTTTCTCCATGCGCTCCTTGGCCTTCGTGACGATCTCTAGATCGTTGGCGAGCCGTTCCACCATGCGGTCGAAGGTCAAGCCGAGGATCCCGAGCTCGTCGTTCCCCTTGATCGAGCTGCGGACTCGGAGATCACCGTCGGTGATGGCGGACGCGGCCTGGGCGAGGATGCCGACCCGGGTGATCACCTTGAAGTGAACGAGAAGGCTGGTGGCGAAGAGAGCGGCAAACAGTCCGGCGGACGAGACGATGGTGCCGGCCAGCAGACTCTGCGCCTCGGTGCGCACCGAGTCCAGCGCTTCCCTCGTGCGCCGTTCCACTTCGCCCTGAAACGTGGCGATCGGTTCCATGATGTCGGCTTTGGCGTTCAGGTAGGCGCTGCCGTGGAGCAACGACTGCGCGAGTGCCGGGTCAGGGTCGCCGGTGACGGTGAATTCACCCGACTCGTCGGCAAACCGGTCGATCATCGCGTTGAAGGCACGCACTTCGAGAGTCGTCAAGGCGTCCGAGCGGTCCTGGGCTCGGCGCAGGAGCTCGAATTCGTTGGGGAAGAACCCTTCTCGCCGCATCCGTTCCTGCAGCGATAGCTTCTCGTTGTCCGATTGTTGTGCGGGCGCTGGCCTCCTCCCCGCAGCAACGAAGTCCCAGTAGATCTCGTCATAGTCCTGTGGCCGTCCCAGCTCGCCGTTTCTGATCGCCAGGGTCTGGTGGTAGTAGTCCCTGAACTCGGTCCTGCCGGTCTTGACGAACATGCGGGCGAACCTCGTGAGATCGTCGGAGGAACGGCGCAGCTCTTCCGCGAGTCGGTAAGACGCGTAGCGATGCTCCTCGGCGGCCTTGACTTGATCGGATTGTCGGTTGAGCCGCCACGAGTACCACACCGTCACCGAGGAAAGGACGAGTGAGACCGTGAGAAGAACCGGAAGGAAGTGTCGAAGCTTCATGGGTGGCGCTCTGTTCTGTCTGTTGCTTGGTTCGGTTTCGTCGGAAGGCGAAGGCTCGGCAGTGGGCGTATAGGATCTCTGAGAGCTTTGTGACGCCTGAAGGCGCGTGAGCACTGTACCTCGCGCCCGGTGGCGGAGTTGGTGCCTTCAGGAGAGGCCTGGTGAATTCAGCTTTCGAGACAATCTCGAGATGAGGCTCTGGGATTTCATGCGCTAGCGAGCGCTGTTCGAGTCGACTGATGGAACTGCAGCTGGCCAACGACCTCAGCGAGATCGGGCGCGTCAACTCTGCCTTCGACGAGTTCGCGGCTCGAGAGAATCTGCCGGATTCGGTGAGGCGGAGCATCAAGCTCGCGATCGACGAGTTGCTCAACAACGTCATTTCGTACGCGTTCACCAAGAACCGCGACCACCATCTCGAGGTGCAGTTCGAGACGGCGGGTGACCGCGTCGTGCTGGTGATCAGCGATGACGGTCCCCCGTTCGATCCTCTGGACCGCGACGATCCGGATCTCAGTGTCCCGCTTCAGGAGCGTGCCGTCGGAGGGCTGGGTTTGTTCTTCGTGCGCCGACTCATGGACAGCGTGGACTACGAACGCGTCGGTGACCGCAACGTCATCCGGCTCACCAAGGTCTTCGAGTCGCGCTAGGTACCGCCGTCATGCGGGTTTGGTTGATTGTGAACTCCGGTCAGCACAATCACCGTATGTCCGAGTCCGCTAGTCGGCCGCACTTGTCCTTGGTCGCGGTGTCGTCCTGATCGTCGCGGTGGTCTTGTCGTTGTGCCTGCCTGAAGGTGTCTTTCGTCTGTGGCACGACCCGGTCCCCACTCGACGAGTGTGGGTCCATACGCGTATCGCATTCCTCAGCCGCTGTTGATCGACACGTTCGCGAACCTGAGCGGTGAACGGGTGACGGTGCGGCTGAACGAGCGCGGAATGCGTGGTCCCTCACTAGCCGAGGCAAAGCCCGAAGGTGTGTCGTCTCTCGTGTTTCTGGGTGGCTCGACGACCGAGAACTAGGCGCTTGCTCTCGCGGAGACGTTTCCTGAGCTCCTTGCCCGGTGCCTCGAGAGCTCAGACGGAGACGGACCGTGTCGCGTCCAGTGATCGATCGAAGTCTCGATCCCGGACCGCGACGTTGACAAGACGAGCTCACTGAATCCTGGCTTCGGGGACGAGTGGCGCGGTTAGAGTTGCGCGCGAATCAGTTGACCTACGCAGACCCGGGCTTGGGTCGAGAGGAGATCGTCATGGTTTTCGACAATCGCGTCACCGAGATGCTCGGGGTGGACATACCGATCGTGCAGGCCCCGATGGGCTACATCGCGCGCTCACAGCTGGCCTCGTCAGTGTCGAACGCGGGTGCGCTGGGCATTATCGAGACGTCTTCCGGTCGGCTCGAGGAGGTACGCGACGAGATCGCCAAGATGCGCGAGCTCACCGACAAACCGTTCGGCGTCAACATCGCGCAGGCGTTTGTTCGTGACCCCGGGATCGTCGACTTTGTCATCGAGCAGGGGGTGCGCTTCGTCACCACCTCGGCGGGCAACCCTCAGCAGTACACCAAGGTGCTCAAGGATGCCGGGCTCACGGTCTTTCACGTGGTTCCGACGCTGCGCGCCGCACTCAAGGCGGTAGACGCTGGAGTCGACGGGCTGGTCGTCGAAGGCAGTGAGGGAGGTGGCTTCAAGAACCACCAGGACGTTTCGACCATGGTGCTGTTGCCGCTCATCCGTTCACGAACCGAGGTACCGATCATTGCTGCTGGTGGCATTTGTGACGGTTCGACGATGGCCGCCGCGTTTGCCCTCGGAGCCGAAGGCGTTCAGATGGGCACGCGGATGGTTTCGGCCCTCGAGTCGCCCGTTCACGAGAACTGGAAGAACGCCATCGTGGAGTCCGCCGAGACCGGGACCGTTCTACTCAAACCCGAAGGACAGCCGGCGCTGCGCGCGCTACGGACCGATCGTACGACCCGCCTCGAGAAGGGCGAAGGCAACCCCATGCAGGAGCTTGGCGCTGGGGTTCGTGACCTCTACTTCGGTGGCGATCTCGAAGCGGGCGTGGCGTTGACGGGACAGGTCGCTGGACGCATCGATGCCGTCAAGCCCGTCGCGCAGATCATCGAAGAGACGGTCGAGCAGTTTCGCCAAACGGTGAGCTGTCTGGCCGCTTCGAGCGGTGCGGGATAGCGGCTAGTCCGAGCGCAGTGTCGTCGCCGGATCGGTCGCCGAGGCACGCCTCGTGGGCTGATAGCTCGCGATGGCGAGTACGAGCGCCATGAGCGACAACACGGTCGCAAACGTGGCCGGATCGGCAACGGGTACGTTGACGAGGAGGCTCAGTCGTTCGACGAGCATTCCGAGCGCGAGTGCGAGCGCGGTACCGATGAGTGCGCCGCCGAGACCGAGCTTCGCAGTCTGGCGCAGGACGATCGACCGTACCGAGCCAGGAGAGGCGCCGAGCGCGAGTCGAATGGCGATCTCGCGGCGTCGCTGAGCTACGAGAAAAGCCGTGAGTCCGTAGAGGCCGAGCATGGCGAGGAAGACGCCGAGAAGGCCGACACAGCCGGCGATCCAGGCGGCGAGGCGCTGGGGTAGCAAACCCAGCGAGATGGCCTCTTCGAAAGACTGGAGCTGAACGATGGGTAGTTCCGGGTCGATCGCCGAGATCGTGGCGCGTAGCTCGTTTCCGGGTGTTGGTCCGGCGCGATGGCGAGCGTAGATCTCGACTCGACTCGTCGGGAACTGAGCGAACGACGCGTAGATGAAGGGTCGGGAGCTTTCGCTCAGGCTGCGGTACTTGGCGTCCTCGGTGACGCCGATGATCTCGATCTCTCGGCCTTTGACGTTGCCGTCGCGAGGTAGCCAGAACCGTTTGCCCAGCGCAGTCTCGTCCGGCCAGGCGAGACGGGCAAAAGTCTCGTTGACCACGGCGACGAGAGGTTGGCCGTCGCGATCGGTGTCGGCGAAGTCGCGACCTTCGACGAGCGTGAGACCGACGGTTCGGAAGTAGTTCGGCGACACGAGGTCCCAGTTGGCGCCGTCGAGGCGGGTCTGGGTCGCTTCGTCGAGTCCTGGAACGTGGGGGCCACCCAAACCGTAGCTGCTGCCCTGAAGTGGAATCATGCGTGCGTAAGCTGCCTGGGTGACTCCCGGGGTATCCCTGACGGCCTCGACGAGGCGGTCGGCGAGTCGCGTGATCTCCGGACCGGTAGCGTTGACGGTGGCGGCGTCCAGCGAGACGATCGCGACGTCGTTGGTGACGAAGCCAGGGTCGATGTCGGCCGCGGCTTGCAGGGTACGTACGAAAAGTCCCGAGACGATGACGAGCGCGAGGGAGAGGCCGACCTGGAGCGTGACGAGTCCGTGGCGTAGGCGGAGTCGTTCGCGGCCGGCAGTCACGGAGCGCCCTTCACCCAGGGCTCCCTGGAGCATCGTCGTCAGAGCGAGTCGTGACGGTGCCATGCCGAAGACCAGTCCGCTTCCCACCGAAAGGACGAGCACAAACAGGACGGTGCGGACGTCGAGCGAGAGATCGAGCTGCACGGCCCCCGGAAGTGTCGGGGTCAGACGGCCCAACAGAACGTTGATCCAGAGCGCGAGGGGCAGCGCGGCCAGCGTCGCCAGCATGAAGAGGATCAGGTTCTCGATGAGCAGCTGACGCCGGAGCTGGGCTCGGCTGGCGCCGATGGCGAGCCGGGTGGCCAACTCGCGTCCACGTGCCGAGTTGCGGGCCAGCAGCATGCCGGCGACGTTGCTGCCGGCAATGGCGAGCAGACCGAGGGTCAAGGTGATGAGCAGACCCATGAAGGCAGCAAACGGCAACCGGAATCCCGGGGGCAGCCGCCCGGAGCTCGTCAGGACGACGCCGTAGACCTCGGGAAAGTCGGGCTCCAGAACGCGAAAGCCATTCAGCAGGGTCGCGAGCTCGGCTTCGGCGCGGTTGCGCTCGACGCCGGGCTGCAGTCGGCCAACCGCGGTCAGCCACATGGCTCTCGGGTTGTCGAGCAGCTCCTGCGCACCGGGACCTCGCGCCGTAGCGATCATCGCCATCGGAATCCAGAGGTCGGCGCCGATCAGACTGGCGCCGTTGAAGCGCTCCTCGGCTATACCGATGACCTGGAACTCGGTGCGGTTGAGTCGCAGAGTTGCGCCCAGGATGTTCGGGTCGGCGCCGAGCTGGCTCGTCCAGAAGCTGTGGGAGAGTACGGTGACCGGGCGCTCCCCGGGGACCTCGTCTTCGTCCGGGAGGAAGAAGCGACCCGCGCTGGGTGAGACACCCAGCACGCGAAAATAGTCCGCCGAGACCGGTGCTCCGTAGACGCGCAGGCCCTGCACCTGGTACGCACCACTTTCGATACTCAAACTGAGTGCCGCGGGCTCGGTGGAGGTGGCAGCGATCGCATCGAAGGACGTCGCGTTGTCACTCAGGTACTCGTACATGGGATACGAAAGCGTGTCGTAGCCGCTGCCTTCGGTTGTCCTCATGACGGACACGATGCGTTGCGCGTCCTCGACTCCGGGACTGGGCTGGAACAGGAGCGTGTCGCCGAGGTTGAAGATGACCGCGGTCGCCGCGAGGCCGAGTGCCAGCGAGAGAGCTGCCGTCACGGCGAACAGCGGACTGCGTTGTAGGAGCCTGGCGGCGAACCGCGAGTCTTTGATCGACTCGGCAAAGAACCGAGCCAGTGGGCGAGCGCTCGAAAGGTGCTGATCTTCAGCGGCCTGGCTCTGCGCGCTGCGCGGGCGCAAGCGCATCGCAGTGCCATGCAGCAGGGCGTCTACTACGGTCAGTGACCAGAGAGTGCCTCGTTGCCAGGGCGTCTCGGCGTGCTGGAGCTCCTTTTCGAAGGTCCGCTTGAAGTCGTCCGCGAAGCGTGCTCGGAAACTCTTCGGGTAGAGACTCAACACCAGGTCGAGCCCGCGTGAAGTGGTGGGGGCTTGGGATTGATCTTGGCCAGTCATCTGTAGGTCTCCAGCGAGCGTCTCGGGGAAGCGTCTACGTAGAGAATCCTCTGGCTCGCGGCCTCCTCGAATCGTGACGTCGTTGGACCTTCGTGCGGTGCCGGGCGGCGGCTCATCACGACTCCTCCGACGGAGTTTGGCGAAGCAGTCCGACGACTCGTTCCCAGTGTCGCGCTTCGCGTTCGAGGGTCGTGCGACCGAGGCTGGTCAGACGATAGTAGGTGCCGCGCCGCGCGTCGGCGTCGTCCGGAGCGTGAGTTTCCGCGACCAGACCGGACTCGAGCAGAATCTGAAGGTGCCGATAGAAGGACCCGGTGCGCAAGGGGATGCGGCCGTCAGAGTCTTCTTTGACCGACTGCATGATCGCGTAGCCGTAGCTGTCGCCTCGGGCCAAGGCGAGCAGGATATGGAAAGGCGCTGACTTGAGGGGCTTGGTGAGTCTCATATGTCCGTTTCGGACATGTACGGAGTGGGACACGGCAGGTTGCGCTCGATTGTCGAGTCCATGAGCGAAACCGAAGGATCTCGAGAGGCGTTAGAAGATTAGGACTACTTTGTAGTCATCGGTAGTGAGTACTGATCGCCAGTTGATGGTCGCTGGTTGGTGGAGACGGGCTCGGATGCAAGCGGTCGTCACGACTGGGCTCGCGAGGTCGAGAGTTGCACCCGCGGATCGCTTCAGAGGGTGCCAGGGAACTCTCAGGAATGGAGCTGGAATGAGTGAGAGGTTGTTGGGAGGTTTCGAACAGGTGGTCCTCCTCGTGGTTCTTCGACTCTCGGAAGACGAGGCCTACGGCGTACCGATTCGCAAGGAGATCGAGAATCGGACAGGACGACGAGTCAGTCGGGGCGCGCTCTACACGTGTCTGGAGCGTCTCGAGTCCAAGCGCTACCTGAGCTCGCGGATGGGTGGCGCCACGGCAGAGCGCGGAGGACGTGCCAAACGCCTGTACACCGTGACGGCGGCAGGAATCAGCGCGCTTCGCCTCTCCAAGCGAACTCTGCTCGGGCTCTGGAGCGGTCTGGAATCCGTATTGGAAGGAACGCCGTCATGACGCCAGAACGACGGGCCGACCACGAGACGGAAGGACCGACCGTCAGCCACATGGCTCTGCATGCCTTGTCTCGAGTGCTGCCTGGAGTTGCGGGAGATGAGGGTGGCTTTCGAGAAGGTGTGCTCGGCGACCTGGCTGAAGAGCACTGTCAAGTCGTCGAGGATCACGGGCGTTTCCGAGCGTCACTCTGGCTCTGGCTGGTCGTTGGTGCACTCGGTGCTCGGTGGGCGGGGGTTCTCGCCTGTCGTTGGGTCCGCTCCCTCGTCACGAACAACCACTCCCGGGACAGGTCGGTGGCCGCTGGGACTCGGTCAACAAATCAACGTGGAGACGCAACTGTGTCGAATCTCTTCTCTGATCTTCGCCTCTCACTTCGCTCCCTGATCCGCCAGCCTGGCTTCTCTCTGATCGTCGTCCTGACCATCGCCGTGGGAATTGCCGCCAACACGGCGGTCTTCTCCGTCTTCGACGCGTTGGTGCTGCGCCCGTTTCCGATCCCGAATCTGGAGCGCTTGACGGCACTCAACGGCGGTCTTCCCGCGCAGGGAATCGACCGGGACCAGCTCAGCCCTGCAGACTTCCTGACTCTCGTCGACGAGGCGCAGTCTTTCGACGAGTTGGTGGGAGACGTGTGGTGGACCGCCAATCTGACGGGTGTCGAGCGCCCGGAGCAACTGATGGCCAGGAAGGTGACTCCTGGTTATCTCGAGGTCCTCGGGGTCACGCCACACCTGGGACGGACTCTGTCTGCAGATCGCGAAGACCCTTCCCGAAGGTCGGTTGTCCTGAGTCATCGATTCTGGAGCCTGCGATTCCGATCGGATCCGGAGATCCTCGGCGAGCGCTTGCGGCTCAACGGCGAGGAGTTCGAGGTCGTGGGTGTTGCCCCTGAGGGCTTCAGCTATCCGCAGGGTGTGGATCTCTGGGCGCCTCTCGATTTCACACCTGAGGAGCGGGGCGATCGCAGCTTCCACTACGTGAACGCGATCGGTCGTCTCGCTGAAGGAAAGTCTCACGAAGATGCTCAGGCTGAGATGGCGGTGATCGCTCGCACGCTCGAGGAGCAGTACCCCAAGACCAACCGCGGGCGTACGGTGATCGTGCGGAGTCTGGCTTCGTCGGTGGTCGACCTCGGAGCGCCGGTCTTTCTCGGCATGTGGCAGGTGGCGACCGTCCTCGTGCTGCTCATCGCCTGCGTGAACGTGGCCAATCTCCTGATCGCTCGCGGTAGCGAACGCCATCGCGAGATGTCTCTGCGTGCGGCTCTCGGAGCCGTTCGGGGTCGCATCGTCCGACTCCTCATGGCCGAGAGCTTCATCCTGGCCGTGGTTGGCGCGCTCCTCGGCTTGCCCCTGGCGTGGGCAGGAATCGAGGCGATCAAGGGAGCCATGCCATTCCGCATGACCAGGTTCGTTCAGGGATGGAACGAGATCGACCTCGACGCCCGTGTCTTTGTGTTCACGCTTCTGGTCGCGGGTGGTACGGCGCTCGTCTTTGGTCTGGTGCCGGCCTTGAAGGCTTCCCGTCCCAACCTGATCACCGGACTGCGGTCGGGCGCGCGCCTGACGGGTGGTGACCGGGGCGGTCGCGGTCGAGGGGTTCTGGTCTCAGCTGAGTTGGCGCTCGCCCTCATGTTGCTCGTGGCGGCTGGCCTGACGATTCGCGGGACTCTCAGGATGATGTACGGGGACCTGGGGTACCGGGCGGATGGCGTGCTGACGGCCGAGATCAACCTTCCTGAGGCTCAGTACGCATCGCCGGAGAGTCGGCGCCAGCTCGTCGACGAGGTGCTGCGTGATGTCCGAGCGCTGCCCGGAGTCCACTCCGCCGAGGCCGCCAACGTGTTGCCTTCGAGCGGCAACAACAACTACCGCAGCATCTCGTTGGAGGGCGAGGCGGAGAGGCCCCTCGATGAGCTCCCGTCCGTCCAGTACCGACTCGTGTCCGAGGGGCTGCTCGACACGCTCGAGATACCGCTACTCGAAGGCCGCTCGTTGAGTGCGACGGATCGGGATGATGCCGAGCCGGTTGCCGTGGTGAGCGCGGCCATGGCCGAGCGCCTGTGGCCGGGCGAGTCGGCTTTGGGCAAGCGCTTTCGCACGATGGAAGGTTACGAGACGAGTTGGGTCACGGTTGTCGGCGTCGCCGGTGACGTCCTGCACGATTGGTTCAACGCGCGTCGTCCTCCGACGGCCTACTTCCCCCTGGCGCAGAGGCCTCGTCTCAGCATTCAGCTGGCGATCAGAACGCATGGCTCGCCGGCCTCGCTGGCTGACGAGGTGTACTCGGTGGTGGCCTCGGTGGATCCCGATCTGCCGCTCTACAACGTCGTCAGCCTCCAGCAGTTGATCTCCGATCGAACGCTTGGCCTGCGCTTCATGGCGTCACTCATGACGGCCTTCGGAGTCATCGGCCTCGTCCTGGCTGCCATCGGTGTCTACGGGCTCATGTCTCAGGCGGTTGCCCGCAGTCGACACGAACTCGGTGTGCGCGTGGCCCTCGGCGCCCAGAAGAGCGACGTCTTGCGCCTGACGTTCGGCCGTTCCATGAAGACCACCGCCCTCGGGGTGGTAGTGGGACTAGGTCTTGCGTTTGGTGCCGCGAAGCTGATGGCCTCTGTGCTGTTCGGGGTCATCGAGCTCGAAGCCCTGACGTTCGTGCAGCTTCCGATGGCCCTGGTCGCGTTCGCCCTCTTGGCGACCTGGATTCCTGCCTGGCGCGCGGCCAGGGTCGATCCGGCGTCGACGTTGCGCTCGGAGTGAATCCTCTGAGGTGTGGTCCTCGAGACCCCTAACGGGTTGGTCGTTCGGTCAGCTCGTATGGGGTACTCTCCGTCGCCGGAAGGAGCCGAGCAGGTGGAGTGTGCAATCACAGGAACGGGTCTCTGGACTCCGCAGGAGGTCATCAGCAACGATGAGCTGGTGGCCTCGCTGAGCGTGGCC
>JANQPS010001251.1 GCA_028285365.1 Thermoanaerobaculia bacterium
CACCTGTAGCCGGCGTGACTGAGTCGTGTGCGCGTGACGACTCGAGAGGCGACTCGAGAGGCGGCTCGAGAGGCACTGGCTCGTCGGCGCCGTCGGGGCTCACATTTGCGATCGATCCCGAAGGATCGAGCGTGCGCTTCGAGCTCGGCGCCTTTCTCCATACGGTCAAGGGGAGCTTTGACGTCGTCGCCACGGAGGTCGTCCTCGAGGAAGGCGACCAGCGCGTCACAGGTGAGATCGTGCTCGACGCGCGGAGTGCCGATACGGGCAACCAGCGGCGCGATCGGATCATGCACGGTGAGATCCTGCTGAGCGAGGAGCATCCTCGCGTTCGGCTCGTTCCTTCACGTTTCGAGGGCGAGCTGGATCCATCAACCGGGGGAACCATCGAACTGACGGCCGCCATCACGCTCGTGGGTCAGACTCACGAAGTCGTGATTTCCTTGGACGTCACAAAAGGCCAGGGTCAAGGTGACCTCAGAGTGCAGGGCGAGTTCGACGTTCCGTTTGTTGCGTGGGGGCTGAAAGACCCGAGCAAACCGCTCCTCAAGGTCAAGAAGCAGGTGCAGATCTTCGTCGATCTCGTTCTGTTGGCGCCGTAGATCGACCGGCCGCGCCCGAATCGAGCGCCTCGAATCCAGAGCCTCGAAGTCGTCGAAGCTTTCCTCTAGCGCCCATCGATGGCGTTCAAGGAGCTTTTCGCATGACGTCGACCGACATCCAGATCGAGCGCGCCGGTGCCAACTACCGACTGACGCAGAAGCAGTGGTTCGCACAGAGTCCGGAGGAGCTCTGGCCGTTCTTCTCGTCAGCGCACAACCTCGAGCGCATCACTCCTCCTCTTCTCAACTTCCGGGTGACGACTCCGAGCCCCATCGAGATGCGCAAAGGAGCGGTCATCGACTACCGGCTGCGTATTCGCGGGGTGCCCGTGGGCTGGAAGACCCTGATCTCGGAGTGGAATCCGCCGCACTCGTTTGTCGACGAGCAGCTCCGCGGGCCATACCGTTTGTGGCATCACGAGCACATCTTCGAGGCTGTGGATGGCGGCACGCTCGCGACCGACCGAGTGCACTACCGACTGCCGTTGGGACCGCTTGGTCATCTCGCTCACCGTGCTCTCGTAAGACGCGACGTGTCGACCATCTTCTCCTATCGTGCCGAGGCGCTGGAGCAGATCTTCGACATCGAGGAGGCGCAGGTAGCCTGAGCCGTTCGTCGGGACTGATATAGCAGCCTTGCGATATGCTGGGCTCCATGGCGGGCTCGAAACGAACTGTCTCTGGCGAACGGAGCAACCCGGCCCAAGACTCGGTGCGTCGCCGAGGGTCGGTGCCCTGTGCCGTGTGGCTCGCCATGGGGGCCGGCATGATGGCGACCCTCTGCGGCGGGCCGGCCATTTCGCAGTCGCGCGCATCGCTCTCGGCGTCGTTGCCTGAGGCGCGAAGCGACACTCCGCCACCACTGGCCGTGCGCCCGACCTTCGAAGAGATCCTGGGTACGACCGAACCGGGCGTCCCGTCACCGTCGTTCGAGGACCAGGTTCTGGAGATCGTCAACCAGGAGCGCTGGACCAATGGCATGTTGGCACCGCTCAAGGGCAACGCCGAGTTGGCGACAGCGGCCGAAGGCCACAGTCAGGCCATGGCGGAGCGCAACTTCTTCTCCCATTGCGATCTCGACACCGGCACGTTGCCTTCCCAACGAACCGCCGCGGCCGGGTACGTCGGCAACGGCAGTGCCGAGAACGCCGCAGCGGGACAGTCGACGCCAGTTTCCGTGATGGCCACCTGGATGGGCAGCACCGGTCATCGCAACAACATTCTCTCGACGTCGCGTCGCGAGCTGGGAATTGGCTACTTCTTTCAGGGTGGCGACCAGAACAACGTGCGCCTGGACCTCGTAGACCCCACCTGTGTCCACGAGTCCTTGGGCGGCCCTTATGGTCACTACTGGACCCAGAACTTCGGATTTCGGAGTACCTCCGACTCGGACCCGAACGTCTATCCGGTGGTCATCGATCGGGAGGCGTTCGCCACCACGTCTCGTAGCGTAGATCTCTACGTCTACGGCAGCTCCTGGGCGAGCGAGATGCGGATTCGCAACGCTGGTGGGGTCTGGACCAACTGGATGCCTCACGCGACCGACACGAGCTGGCAGCTCTCTTCCGGCAACGGCCTCAAGACCGTCGAAGTCGAGCTGCGTAACGCCGCGATGCAGGTGCTGACCTCGCTGGATTCGATCCATCTCGACGCGCCGATCAGCGATCTGTTCGACGATGGTTTCGAGCTGGGACTGAGCTCGTGGGACGTCGTCCATCCCACGCCCTGAGTCGAGAAGAACCGGTCATCACTCGACAGTGATCCGCCCCGAATAGGTTCCCTCGGTCAAGCTCGTCGAGATTTTGGTGCTGAACGGCACGGTAGCGCCGGCTGGCACGGGGATGACGAGACGCTCCTTTCCGTAGGGTGATCCGTCGATCAGGAGCTCGACGATCAGGCGAGCTTCGACCTCCGAGTCGGATGAATTGCGGACCGTGGCCAGGATCAGGGCGTCACTGCCGATCAGGCGAACCGTGGGTGTCGACGTGCTCAAGGGGTTTCGTGTGCGGGCGCGTCTGGTGTTGGACGTGGATCTCCGGGATCGACGAGAGCCGGGCGGAGTACCCGAGCGCCCGTCGAGGCTCACTCGCGACGCCGCGATCTGTGCCTGCAGCTCCCCGATGATCTGCCGCTTGTGAGCATGCTCGCGCCGCTCCCGGCCCAGGGTCACTTCCAACTCGCGGACTCGCTCGCGGGCACTCTGCAGCTCGGCTCGCGTCAGCGTCAACTCAGCGCGATCGAGCTCGAGACGCGCTGAGCGTTGGGGATGGGGGGCAGAGGTCACCACAGGGTCGGCCGTTGCGACGACTACGGCGAGCGGCGGCTCGGCGAGTATCGAAAGGACGCGCCATGCGCCGCGGGTCGAGAAGAACACTCCGGCTGCGAGCGCTACCCAAAGGGTGATCCACAGCGCCAGCGTGCCGCGCCAGCGCGCGTGGGTCGGCCCGGGTTCTTCGGGTCGCAATCGGTGCTGCGTGATGTCTGGCGTGATCTCGGGTATACGGTGAACGGGCACGTCGATCATGGAGCTCTCCCTGAGTCGGTTCTCGGCAGCCGTGGCTGCGTTCTGGCGAGGCCACGAGCGAGTGGCTCTACGACTCGATGCCCCGCGGCCTCCTACCTGAACCAGACGTCAGGGACGGCGTCGCCCCTTCAGCTTTCACCTGCACCCGTCAGACGACGTCCGGGAAACCGCGCTCGCTCGCCAGTCGTTTCGCGAGCACGGTCGTGGCTCCCTCCCAGTCCAACCCGTCCATCGAAACCACGATGTCTGCAACGCGGAACCGTCGAGACCACTGACGGTGGAGAGATTCGATGAGACCAGGCGTAGAGGCCTCGGCGACCCAGGACGGAGCTTCGCCGGGGTAGAGATCGCGGAATCGCCTGAAGCTGTCGGCGACCTCGTAGTCGAGGCCCACGAAGAGGGTGGTCTTCTTGATCAATCGAGCGTTCTCGCGCATGGAGAGTGCGAGGTCGTGAACCGAGACCACGCCGAACGGTTCGTCGCGAAGCAGGCCCAAGAGCCGCTGGCGTTCGTGGCGCCTCAGCTCGAGCGCCGAGTGCCTTTCTTCCAGCTCGGCCCAGGAGGTGCCCTCGTGATGCTCGATGGTGCGTTTGAGATCGGTGAACCGAACCCCATAGAGCGAGGCGAGTCGGTAGGCGAGCTGTCGTGACTCACTGGGCACGATGCCGGAGACGACGATCGGACGCTCGAGGCTCAGGAGGGCGTGGTGGTCGTAGTAGCCGGACGGATCGCCGAAAGACGAGTGTTTTTGATCGTTGCTCATGTTGGTGATTCCGATGGCAGGTTGGGGGGTGCGGCGGCGGTACTCGCTCGCGTGCAACGGCATGTCGAGGAGCTCACTGCTACCATCGCGGCGTGTCATCTACAGGTCAAGAGAGTCAAGGTTCTGCAGGCGAGCGAGCCGAAACACGAACCACGAACGGTGCGGTGTCGAGGGCTTCAGGATTCCTCGGCGCGATCTACGCCTTTGCGCTCGTGGGTTTGAGTACCCCGCTGTTTCGCGGAGCCTGGTCAGGGGAGCTGACCTTCTTGGGACTGCCACGCTCAATCGTCTGGGTGATCCTCTTGCTATTGCTGGTGTTTGCGGCGGTGCTTCAGCTCTATCGGGCGGATTCGAGAGCCCAAGCGCACGACAAAGGGGGTTGGCGACCGGTGAGCGGCTCCGAATCATGAATTCGCTGAACGCTCCTGGTCTCGATTCAGGCCTCGTGGTCGCGGGCTCTTAAGGGCCTCCAAGGTTCAAGAGCATGGAGACCTGGGTCGTTGCGCTGATCGTCTGTTCGCTGTACCTGGCGGTGACGCTCGTCGCGGGAATCCTCCCTGGTCTCAGAGTCTCCAAGAGCGTATCGGGCTACGTCGCGGCTGACCGATCCATGGGCACTCTGGTGCTCTACTTCGTGCTGGGTGCGTCGGTGTTCTCGTCGTTCGCTTTCCTGGGCGGACCCGGTTGGGCCTACTCACGTGGCGTCGCGGCGCTCTACATCATCGCCTACGGTGTGCTCGGCATCGTGCCGCTGTACTTCCTCGGTCCGCGCGCGAGACGCATGGGGGAGCGATTCGGATTCGTGACCCAGGCCGAGCTCCTGGCGCACCGGTTCGACTCCAAGGCGATTCAGATCCTCATGGCGGTGCTGAGTGTCGCGGCCTTCGTGCCTTATCTGGTCATCCAGATGAAAGGCGCCGGGCTGATTCTCGAGACGTTGACCGAGGGGCGCATCTCGTTTGCGGTCGGCGCCGGCGTCACCTACAGCGTCGTTCTGATCTACGTGCTCTCCAGCGGCGTCATGGGAGTCGGTTGGACCAACACCCTGCAGGGTGTGTTCATGATGATCGTCGCCTGGTTCTTGGGCCTCTACCTGCCGTACAAGCTCTACGGCGGCGTGGGTGCCATGTTCGAAGGCATCCAGCGAGCCCGACCTGAGCTGTTGGTCGCTCCCGGTCTTGCCGGCGACGGTTCCCAATGGACGTGGTGGGCGTTCGGCTCGTCGGTGTTGGTGTCGGCCGCTGGCTTCACCATGTGGCCTCACCTCTTCATGAAGAGCTACGCAGCGATCTCCGAGCGCTCGCTCAAGCTCACCGTGGTCATGTACCCGACGTTCCAGATCTTTCTGGTGCCGATCCTGCTGATCGGGTTTGCGGGGGTCGTGGCTTACCCGGGAGTCGAGCCGACCGACTCGATCCTGCCGTTCCTGCTGACCCAGCTCGACCTCTCACCTCTGCTCGTGGGCCTGGTGTGCGCGGGGACCCTGGCGGCTTCGATGTCGTCTGGGGACTCGATCCTCCACGCCGCCGCCTCCATCGGGATTCGCGACGGCGTCGCCCAGGCGTCCGGAGGCCTCGACGACAGGCGCGAGCGCCTCTACATCCGCATCCTGGTCGTGGTTCTGAGTCTCGTGGCGTTCTACTTCACAGTAGGAACCGAGGCCTCACTCGTCGGACTCCTGCTGGCGGCCTACGGCGGCGTGGCCCAGATTCTGCCTCCCATGCTCGCCGCTTTCGCCTGGAAGCGCGCGACGACCCTGGGGGCGCTCGGCGGCTTGAGTGTCGGAATTGCGGTCAACACCCTGTTTCTCGTGCGTCCGGATCTGTCGCCGATTCCGGGCATGCACGAAGGCGTCTGGGGGCTGATCGCCAACGTCACCGTGCTCGTGGTGGGAAGCCTGATGACGGCTCCACCCAAATCGGAGCGAGTGGAGCCGTACTTCGAGTCGTAGGACAACGGCGCCGCTGCCCTACTTCGGCGCGCTCACGGGGTCGAGACCCGACACGAGGTCGGCGCCTCGAGTTCTCAGGATGCGGATCACCTGTTCCGAGCCGGTTCGATTCGAGTCGCTGCGGCGGCGGGCGATGCTCCACTGGCGATGAACACCATTCTCACCGATCGGTAGCGCGCGCAGCTCACCGCTGGCGAGCTGCGGGGCAACCGCCCAGCGAGAGAGTGCCGCGACACCGAAGCCGGCCTTCGCGAGGGCGACGATCCCCTCGGTGAGCTGTACCTCGGACATACGCCGAGGCTTGAGCCCTGCGGGTGCCAGGAGCTCGGTGAAGAGAATGCTCTGCTCCGGCTCGAAGTGCAGCAGCACGTGCTGATCGACCAGGTCTTCGGCAGTCAGGAATGGGCGATCGGCGAGTGGGTGCGATGGCGCGACGACGGCCACCACCTCGCTACCGAAGATGGGAATGGTCTCGATCTCTGCGTGGGTGAGGGGTCGGTAGACGATCGCCAGGTCGACGTTGCGATCGAGCAGTGCCTCGAGTGGTCGACGGGTCGACTCGGGTGCCAGCGAGACCTCGATGCGCGGATAGGAGCGGGCGAGCTCGACGAGGAGAGAGGGAAGCCAGTGATAGCAGGTATAGCACTCCGTGGTGAGCCGGAGCCGATCGATCTCACCGTCGTCGCCCGGGCGCAGGAGTGACTCGGTGTTGCGCAGGTCGTCGAGGATCGTGCGCGCCGTCTCGGCGAGTCGGTCTCCGGCTGCAGTCGGTTCGAGGCCGCGAGAGTGCCTCCGGAAGAGCTCGACTCCAAGGCGCCGCTCCGCTTGAGCCAGTGCGTGACTGACTGCGGGTTGTGTGAGGTTGAGCACTCGAGCGGCCCCGGTGACCGAGCCGGTTCGATGAATCGAGTCCACGACGGTGAGGTGACGGACTTCCAGGGTGGGAGCTTCCATAAGTGCAGTCTATATCGCAGAGAAAGACAATCTATTTGATTGATACTTTGCGCTCTCCTAGTGTGCCTGCATGAATCTGCGAGACCTCAAGCACGCTGCTCGTTCCTTGATTCGTCGTCCGACCTTCGCCGTTCTCGGTGTGCTGCTGGCCGCCCTCGCCGTCGGGCTCCAAGCCCTACTTGCGACCGTTCTGCATGGCGTCCTGCTGCGGCCGCTACCAATGGGCGACCCTGGTCGTCTCGTCCAGCTTTGGGGCGTCGTCGATGACTTCGGTATCGATGAGTATCCCTTCTCCTGGCCCAACTACCTCGACTACCGCGACCTCCCAGATTCGCCGTTGACCGCGCTCGCCGCGTACCGCTCGGCCCCGGTGACCTTGGCCGGTGAGGGGAGGCCACGTTCACTCACGGCAGCCAGAGTGACCCTGAACCTGCTCGACACGCTGGGTGTGGAGCCGCAGCTCGGGACGGGATTCCAGTCCGACGGGTCCCAGACAGGCGCTGTGGGCCAGGTGCTGATCAGCGATCGCCTCTGGCACAGCGAATGGAGTGCCGATGCGGGAGTGGTGGGACGGTCGGTGAGGCTCGACGGTGTCGTTCATGAGGTGGTCGGAGTTCTCCCAGCCACGCTGCGATTTCCTGGTGCCAGTACGGACCTCATGGTGCCGCTGGTCCCGACCGGGAACGAGCTCGAGCGCGGGTTCCACTTCCTGCGGGTGACCGGGCGCTTGCGGGCCGAACACGGACTCGAGCAGGCCGAGTCGCAGCTTGTCGCGGTCGCCAAGCGGCTCCAGGTGGAGTATCCCGGTGCCAACGATCGTCTCGATCTGCGAGTCTCGTCGCTGTTCGAGGAGCAGGTCGGGCGTGTACGCGAGGCGCTGGGAACTCTGGGATTGGCGGTCCAGGTGCTTTTTGTGCTCGCAGGTCTCAACTTGGCTGGTCTGCTGCTCTCGCGAGCGCTGGAGCGGCGTTCAGAGCTGGGGCTTCGCTGTGCACTCGGAGCCAGTCGTTGGCGGAGTCTTCGCGCGACCGTGGGGGAGGGACTGTTGATCGCCCTGACCGGAGGCGTGGTGGGTGTCGTTGCAGCCGCCCTGGTGGTGGGTCTGCTTCGCGGAGTGGATCCGTGCCTGCTCCCTCGTGTCTGGGAGCTGAGGGTGGACGGGCCGACGGCTCTGTGGGCGCTGGTGTGCGTGGTCGCGGCGGCACTGGCCTGTAGCTTCGGACCCGCGTGGGTAGCTGCAGGGAGCGACGCTGCGCGTCTCATGGCTGGCGGTCGTGGAAGCCGCGACGTCCAGGGACGGCGCTCGCAGCGGCTCCTCGTGGTGGCTCAGGTGGCAGTAGCCGTCCCGTTGCTGCTGGGTGCCCTGGCAGTCACTCGGCACGTGGATGCTCTTCGTCGGGTCGACCTCGGTTACCCCCTCGATCATCGCCTGACAGCTGGGCTGGCTCTACCGCTCAGTCAGTTCGACAGTCCGGAGCGCCAGGACGAACTCGTTGGGCGTGCCCTCGAAGCCCTCGCCGCGCTGCCTGGGGTGGAGGAGGTCGGAATGACGTCTCGGCTCCCGCTCTCGCCAGGTAACGCTTCGCTGGTCGTGCATCGACCTGACTTTGAAGTGGAGAACCCCCCCAACGCCAACTATCGTGTGGCGAGCGAGGGCCTGTTCCCAGCGCTCGACATCGAGCTCCTCGAAGGACGGTTACCTGGTCGGCAGGACGATCGTGGAGGTGCGCCTGTCGTGGTGATCGACGAGGAGCTGAGCGCAGATCTCTTTGTGGACTCCAGCCCGCTCGGTCGGGTGGTGCGCATGGGAGCGCTCGAGGTCGACTGGACCGTGATCGGGGTCGTGCGCTCGGTCGAACTGCTCGATCCGGAGGGTGAGACGACTCCGACGATTTGGGTGCCGAGCCGTCAGAACGTCTTTGTGGCTGCGCTCCGGACTCCGCAGTTCGTGCTGCGCACAGCGACCGCTCCGGAGGCGTTGACGTCAGTCGTGCGACAGACCCTGCAGGCAGTCGACCCAGAGCAGGCAGTGCTCGAGGTTC
>JANQPS010001274.1 GCA_028285365.1 Thermoanaerobaculia bacterium
GCAGCGCGTCTGGCTCGGGTCGCGACAATGCTGCGTCGACGACAAACGCGTGGATCGCGCGCACGTCACGAGCACTGAGGATCTCTTCGAACGGAGGCATGCCGCGTTCCTTGAATCGCCCGTCCAGTACGATGCGCTCGAATCCTTCGTGAACGGCCGGTCGTGAGTAGCGCAGGTCGCTGTTGACACCGCTCGAGGCAGCACCCGCACCGTGACAACGCCCGCAGTGGGTGCCGTAGAGGGATCGGCCTCGCGCGATGTCGGTTGGAGTACCAAACGGCTCGGGGACCGGGTGGAGGGTGTCGTAGCGCCGCGGAACGCTGGGCATGGGCGTCTCTGCGTCGAGCTTGAAGACGAACAGTCGCCCCGGGTTCGTGTTGGTGACGGCAGCCGCGGCGCTGCGATCGGCACCTGCCACCGCCCCGCCCCAACCGGCGAGCACGGCGACGTGCTGTTGGCCACCGAACTCGAAGGAGATGGGCGCGGCCACGATGCCGATTCCGGTCTCGGTCGACCAGAGAATCTCACCGGTCGATGCCGCATAGGCCAGAAAGCGGCCGCTGGGCTCTCCCTGGAACACGAGATCGCCAGCCGTAGCCAGCAGTCCGCTGTTGTTGACGGTCGACTGCGGACGACTCCAGACCTCCTTCTGGGTCACCGGGTCCCAGGCCTTGAGGACGCCTCGATTGGGCTCCATGGTGGCAAACAGGGCTCCGACCCTCGGGTCCTGCCAGTTCAGTCCGAGGTTCCAGAGCTTGGGGTCGTACTCGAAGTCACGATCGAGGTTGTAGACGGTACCGATGATGCGTGACGGGATGTACACCAGGCCGGTCTTGGGGCTGTAGGCCATGGGGTGCCAGTTGTGACCCCCGCCTGGCCCCGGATAGACGATCTTCGGCTCCAGATCGAAGTCGGCCTGCTCGGTCTCGACGGGTCGCCCGGTCTCGAGATCCACGTGACTGGCCCAGGTCGCCTTGGTGTACTTCTCGGCCGAGAGGAGCTCACCGGTGGCCGCGTCGAGCACGTAGAAGAAGCCGTTCTTAGGCGCCTGCATCACGACGCGGCGCTCTTCGCCGTCGATCTCCAGGTCGGCCAGCATGATGTGCTGCACGGACGTGTAGTCCCAGTTTTCGGCCGGCGTGGTCTGGTAGTACCAGACCAGCCTGCCGTCGTCGGGGTCGAGCGCCAGGATCGAACAGAGGAAGAGGTTGTCGCCGCCGCCCGGGCTGCGCAGCGCGCGCGCCCAAGGCGTGCCGTTGCCGGTACCGACGTAGAGCAGGTCGAGCTCCGGGTCGTAGGCGAGGGAGTCCCAGACGGTGCCGCCGCCGCCGATCTTCCACCACTCGCCGGTCCAGGTCTCGGCGGCCATTTCCAGCTCAGGATGCTCGAACGGCAGCGAAGGATCTCCGGGCACCGTGTAAAACCGCCAGGACAGCTCGCCGGTGTCGGCATCGTAGGCGCTGACGTAGCCGCGCACGCCGTACTCCGCACCGCCGTTGCCGATGATGACCTTGCCTTTGACGATGCGCGGCGCGCCGGTGATCGTGTAGGGCCTGTCCCGGTCGATCGTGTTGATGTCCCAGACGACGTCGCCGGTCTCCGCGTCGAGCTTCACGAGCCGGCCGTCGAGCGTTCCGACGTAGACGTGGCCTCCCCACAGGGCGGCACCCCGATTGACGACGTCGCAGCAAGCGTTGTAGCCCCACTCGCGGGGAACTCGCGGGTTGTACGTCCACTTGGCTTCGCCGGTCCGCAGGTCGACGGCGTGGACGTCACTCCAGGAGGTCGTCAGGAAGAGGGTATCGCCCGAAACGAGCGGCGTGGCTTCGTGACCGCGATCGCGGCCCGTGTCGTAGGTCCAGGCGAGTCCGAGACGAGAGACGTTGTTGGCGTCGATCTGAGAGAGCGGCGAGAAGCGCTGCTCGTCGTAGGTTCGACCGTGACTGAGCCAGGCACCGGGCTCGCGGTCGGCGTAACGAATGCGCTCGGCGTCGACGGCTTGAGCGCTTACCGATGTGGGAGCGCCGAGTGTGATCGCGAGGCCGAGGCACCACGGAGCTAGTAACAGGAGACTCAGTGCCCGTAGACAGGTAGCCCAAAGCCACAGGGCCTTCGGAGTGAGCGAGCTGAACGGCTTCGGGTTCGGCATGGCAGTGCCTCCAGGGCGTGCCTGGTCATCTCGACCTTCGGCAGCGCCTGTCTTTGGACTGAGAGCGTGTGCCGAGAGGATATCCGCCCTGGCCGTTGGCGCCGTCTAGCTCTCGGCCGACGCCGTGCTGGGGCTGGTCGGGTCGGTCGACGTGGGGACGGCGATCAGCACCAGGAGTGCGGCGGCCACGCTCAGTCCGGCGCAGGCGGCAAAGTGGAGCTCGTAGCCCAGCGCTTCAGCGAGAGCGCCACTCAATCCGGCCCCGACGAGCGGTCCTACCGCGGCGAGAGACTGCTGGAGAGTGAAGTCGGTGCCCGCGTTTCGTGACGACGAGCGGTCCATCATGCAGGTGTAGAGCGCGGCGGTCGCCATGCCGCCGGCGAACGCGACTCCGATCGAAACGCACCAGATCGTCGTGAGAGAGGACCAGCCGAGGGCGGGGAGCGACAGGGCGAGGAGAGCCAGCGCGTGAAGGGATGCAAAGGCGCACAGAGCCCGGCGCCTACCGAGCCTCACGACGGAGGCGCCGCCGATCATGGCCCCGGCTACGGCCGCCGCTGAGCTGCCGACGCCGACCAGCAGGCCAATCTGCTGGAGCGTCAGCCCGAGGTCGACGAACATGGGGCGGGCCATCGTCAGGGCCATGGCGTCTCCAGCACGATAGACGAGGAGAACGCCGATCCACGGCAGCATCTTCGAGCGCGTGAAGAACCGTCCGAGAGCGGCGTAGTCGATGCCGGCCTCGTGCTCCTTCTGATCTCGGCCGCTCGGCTCGCGAAAGGTGACCAGGTTGGCCAGCGGCACGGCGAGCATGGCGGCCATGGCGAGCAGTGCGCCCCGCCAACCGAATCGAGCGAAGAGGATGAGCATCAGGCCGCCACCCAGGATCTGTCCCAGGTAGTAGCCACCAACCTGGACACCATTGCCGATGCCTCGTTCGTTGCGCTTGAGGATGCGCACGGCGAGCCCGTCGGAGGCGACGTCTTGGGTAGCGGCCAGCAGCAGGAACAAGCCCGCGAGTGGCAGCAGGAGGTCGAGCTGGCTCGTGGGGTCGAGGAGAGCAATGAGGATGACGGTGAGAACCGCGAGGCTCTGGAGGGGCAGGAGCCAGGAACGATAGTGGCCAAAGCGCCCTGATCCGCGCCCGTCGATCACCGGAGCCCACAAGAACTTGAGCAGGAACGGAGCGGCCAGCGCCTGGATCAGGCCGATGTCCCTGAGAGTCAAGCCCAGATCGCGTCCGATCGCCGGGACTGCCTCGATGAAGAAGCCCAGTGGGATGGCCTGGGAGACGTAGAGCGCCGCCAGCAACGACATGCGACGTCCGGTGGAGTGGCGCTCGAAGCGGATCGATCGATCGACCTTGGTTGCGTTCACGAAAGTTCCTTGGTGCTGTACTTGCGCGGTCTTTGGAGGACCCTGAGACTCGCGGGACGCTAGCGAGGTGATCGAGAGACGGCAACCCGGTCGGGACGTCCTCGCGGCGTGCGTTTGGAGACTGGAGGTCGTTTGTTCCTGGTGAAAGGCTTCGATGCCGACGTTCACATGGATGGAGGCGGCCTTTGGCCAGCTAGGCTGCGCTCGAGTCTCCGTGTCCAGACGAATGAAGAGGTGATCGACATGCTCGCAAGCCACAGCACCCAGATCCGTCGCGTCCGCTTCCAGTGCCTGCTGCTGGCTCGTACGGGCGTGAAGCCAGCTTGGACGTCGGCGGCGGGCCTCGTGCTCGCACTGTGGAGTCCGTTCCTGGGCTCGGGACCGGCTCAGGCCGAAGTCTCACAGCCTTCGTTCGTCGAAGTGGAGCCGATTCTGCGGGCTCACTGTCAGGCCTGTCACCAGCCCGGCGAGGTGGCTCCGATGTCGCTGCGCACCTTCGAGGAGGTGCGACCCTGGGCGCGTGCGATCCGGCGCGTCGTCGCCAGTGGCGACATGCCGCCCTGGTTCGCGGATCCCACGGTCGGCGAGTTTCGCAACGACGCGCGTCTGAGCGACGACGAGATCGAGACCGTGATCGCCTGGGTCGAGGCCGGCGCACCTCAGGGAGCACCGTTGCCGTCAGGCGGGGCCGGAGCGGAGACTCCGGAGTGGCACATCGGCTCCCCTGATCTGGTCGTCGAGATGCCTGAACCGTTCCTCGTGCCGGCACAAGGTTCGGTGGAGTATGTCTACCTGCGGATGCCTACCAATCTGGGAGAAGACCGTTGGATCTACGCTCTCGAGGTCCAGCCCGGAGCGCGCTCGGTGGTGCATCACATCGATCTCCTGGTCTGCCCGCGCGGCTGCGAGGCGGACGCCGACCTGGCGGCGCTGGAGCCGGGAGTGGCGACTCAGCTCGCGGGGTCCCCGATCACCGAGAAGCCGCGCCCGCGCTCGGAGTCGTCGGTCGATGGTGACGATCTCGAGTTTCTCGCCTCGTTTCTACCGGGCGGGCGACCGCTTCAGCTGCCGCCCGGAGCGGCCCGTAGGCTGGCCGCGGGCTCGGAGCTGATCTTGAATATCCACTACACGCCCAACGGTGCGGCCGTAGCAGACCAGAGCCGCGTCGGCTTCGTTTTTGGTCCGAAGCCCGAGCGTCGAGTGCTGAGCTTCTTTCTGGACAACTGGACGTTGTGGATTCCCGCGGGTCAAGCCGACTACGAGCTGACCAGTTCGGCCTGGCTGGCTGAAGACGTCGAGCTGCTCGGTCTGACCCCTCACATGCACTCGCGCGGCAAGGCCGCGACTGTGGTCGTCCAAACGCCGAGCGAGGCTCCCGAGCCGGTGTTGAGCGTTCCGCGCTACGACTTCAACTGGCAGATCACCTACCTGTTCGAAGAGCCGAAGCACTTGCCAGCCGGAACCAGAATCGACACGATCCTGAGCTGGGACAACTCGGCTGACAATCCTCACAACCCCGACCCGACCCGGGACGTGCCGTGGGGACGTCAGACATCGGACGAGATGGCGTCGGTCTTCGTGACTCTCTCGGTCCCTCCGGACACTGAACCGAGCGAGGTGTTCGCCCGTCGCTGAAGGGCTTGGTTGAGGCTCCGCTGGGCCTCCTGGCGTTGGTTCGGGACGTCATCGAGACTGCCGCTCGGGGTCCGTCGTCCGGACCACTAGAATCAGCGGTCCCGAGGATCGACTGCCCGAGGGTCTCGCGACTCGACGGCCGGCCAACCTTTGCCCCGACGCCATGAGTGAC
>JANQPS010001289.1 GCA_028285365.1 Thermoanaerobaculia bacterium
GAAGAGCATATGTTGCGCAAGGTCGCCAACCTGCTGCACCTGCCCCACCGCGAATTCATCGCTGCGAAGCAGCAGGCCAGAAGCGCGCTGGCCGACTGAAGGCCTCCGACCTCAGCCACCTTCCGCTTCACTCGGCGCTGAGGCGCCCCACAACGCGGCGACCACTGGCCAACATGGCGGCTTCCAGCTGATCGACGAGCCCTCGAGCCGTACTCCGATCGAGCGCTGTGCCGTCGAGTGCCAGGGCGCCCTGCACGTCGAGCTCACTGCCCCCTGCCATTTCTAGCAGGCGCAGAGCGTCCTCGAGCTGTCGTCCCACCGAGGTACGACCATCGGGCCGAAGCCTTCGGGGAGCGCGATCCCGAGGGACCAGGAGTTGCTCACTGGCCAGCAGCTGGGCATCGGGTGCCAACCAGGAGTAGTCAGCCTGCCCCTCGGGTGAGTAGCGCTCGGTCAACGCGCCACGCTCCTCATCCGAACCGTGTTCGAATACCGAGGGAAGCAGCCCCGGAGGCCGCTCCAAGTCGGCTAGCTCCAGAATCGTCGCCGCCAAACTCCCGATCGATACGTAAGTCTCCTCGCCACCTGCTTCCTCGGCAAAACGACCTTCGCTTGCTCGTCGGCTCGCGGCCAACCTGACACCAAACGGAACTTCCAGAACTGAGCGCGCCAGTTCGCCGATTGCTGGAGACCGAACCGATGGTGGGAGTATCTGTCCACGAGTCGACATCACGACTACCGAGGTGTCGCCGACGCCGTCGTTGTCTTCGAGCGCTGCCACGATGGCGCCAAACCGCCGATCAGCCTGAAGCACCTCTCCGCAATACAGCACCCACGCAACCCGAGCTCGGTTCGTGGGCCCTGCGCCAGAGCTCGTCTCCTGCTCAGGGTCTCGCTGAAGCTCGCGGAGCGTCAGCCTCTCAGGCAGTGCGCTGGCCTGAGGCTCAGAACCTCGCAGAAGTTGAAGGGCTTCGTACGAGGCCCGCGACCTCTCGAATGGTGCTACTGGTTCGCCGAGATCCACGAGTGAGAAGGTCGAGGTGGCCGTCGCTGAACTGCCGGTTGACAGCGCGCGCACCACGCTGCGGGTCGAGTGAACCGTCCGCACGTCAGTGAATCCTCGCGCGAGGCCACTGGTGGCTTCGAGCCAAGGGCTCGTCCTGAAGAGTCGAGTGGTATAGCCCGCGGACTCAAGAGTCTCGGCCACCAGTGTCGCGTCTTCCGTGATGGGTGCACCGGCTCCGTCCCAGGCACGGTGCCGCCAAACGGGCAGGCCGGTCAAGGCCGTCGCCAGGGAGCTCGCGGGCGCTGGCGACGCCGCGATCGCAAGACCCTTGAGATCGGCGCTCTCCAAGAAGCGATCGAGGTTGGGAGTCATCGAGACGTCGGCTCCTAGAGCCCCCACAACGTCAGCTCTCAGACCATCGAAGGTCACGACGACAATGTGCCTCGTGTGCCTTGTGTGCCTTGCCCTCGGCTGTCGAGAGCTCGACACTGCGAGGCTTGCGTCTTTGACTCCTTGGCGCTCGTCCGGCACGGGGGACTCCGCCGGGCGCCCGCAGGCGGCCGCCAGTGAGCACAGAACGACGACAACAGCACCAGGTGCCAGTCGCCAAAGCGTGAGAGGCCTTGAAATCAGCCTGGAGGCTGCTGGAGGACGGGCGGTCATTCGGCTGCGCATTCGGCTGCGCAGAGTATCGGACGCAGCCGCGTTAGCGGTGACCAGCCAGAACGGACCGTCTAGCGCTAGCATCGGCCCCGTGAACGGTGAGCCTGTCTTTTTCGAGCGACTTCTCCAGCTCGCGTCTCGGGGGTCGTCAGCCCCCAGCGAACTCGCCCCATTCCTCCGAGGCACGTATCCGACCTCGCCGGCTGTCGAGAGTGCAGTACTGAACGCGGCCACTGCGCCGACGCCCGGCCACGCCGTCGCCGCTGCTCATCAGGCCGCACTGCATCAGCTCGTCCCCCGAGTCGCAGCCGATGGTGGCGAGATCCGAGCCGTGTGCGTGACCGAAGCTGCAGGCAACTCTCCACGCGACATCAAGACCTGCCTGTCCGAGTCGGCCGACGGGTGGTCGATGAGCGGCTCGAAACGCTGGGCCACGCTCTCACCCTTGGCCGACCAGCTGCTCGTGGTCGCTTTGCGAGGATGGCACGGCCACAGAGCCGATCTCGTCGTCGTGGCAGTTCCTGCCGCGCGGACGGGGATCACCATTCGGCCGCTTCGGGACACCGGCGATCCGCTGGGACTCCCTCACGCTGAGGTTCACTTCGCAGACGTCGCGGTGCACGCAAGCGAGCTGGTCGTGGAGGACGCTCACGACCGGCTCGTCAAGCCGATGCGCCTGCTAGAAGACCTCTTCGGGGCTGCTGTCGCGAGCGCTTGTCGGCTGAAGCTGGCCATCACCAACGACTGGCCTCGAGACCATGCGGAGAGCGAGTTGGCCCTCATCGCTGCCATCCGGCAGCTCAGTCAGGATCCGGCCGGCAACCCGGCGTGTCACCTCGCGTCAGCTGGCGTCCTGAGCCTTGCCCGGACCCTCGAAGCCCGGGCCAGGGAACTGGCCCGATCACTCGATGAGGAAACCAGAGCGCATTGGACACCGTTCCTCGAAAGCCACTCTTTCGCCGCTCGAGCACGCGAGGCGCGACGCGCGCGAGCCTGGGCCACCCTATTCGAATCCACCTGACCCACTCCGCGGCCAGGCCCTCGACCGATCTGCCCCTATAATCGCCCGCCCCCTCGAGAGCCAAACGACCTCACGGTACTTCATGAACGGTCTGTCCCAATCCACACACTCCCCCGGTTTTCGCTCGGTCCCGAGAACCGGTGTCATCTACGTAATGCATCGAGCCGCCGAGGCTGGCTACGGAACCGATGGCCACGAGTGGTTCAACCTGGGGCAGGGCTCGCCGGAAGTCGGCAAGCTTCCGGGGGCTCCACCGCGCAGAGAGAGCCTCGAGATCGATCCGACGACCCACAGCTACGGGCCCGTGGGCGGCCTTCTCGAGCTCCGCGAGCAGGTCGCCGAGCTCTACAACGTGCTCTTTCGCAAGGGCAAGAGTTCCCAGTACACGGCCGAGAACGTGAGCATCGCACCGGGAGGGCGGGCCGCCATGACTCGCGTTGCCGCCGCCCTGGGTCCAATGAATCTGGGGCACTTCATTCCCGACTACACGGCCTACGAGGAACTGCTGTTCACGTTCAGAGGATTCATTCCGATTCCTATCCTTCTCAGTCCCAAGAGTGGCTACGTCATCGACGCGGAACAACTCGAAGAAGAGATCGTCGGCCGAGGCTTGAGCGCCGTGTTGTCCAGCAACCCGAGCAACCCAACCGGCCGACTCGTGTCTGGCGAGGAGCTTGGCAGCTGGGTCGATGTGGCTCGACGATGCCGCTGCGCGATGATCTTCGATGAGTTCTACTCTCACTTCATCTACGACGGCGTCGGGAGCTCCGAGCACGAAGGAATCGTCTCGGCTGCAGAATTCGTGGAAGACGTGGACCAGGACCCTGTCGTCATCGTCGACGGACTCACCAAGAACTGGCGCTACCCGGGCTGGCGCGTGAGCTGGATCGTCGGACCACGCGCCGTGATCGAACAGGCCACGAGCGCCGGTTCGTTCCTCGACGGTGGCGCCAATCATCCGTTCCAACGGGCCAGTCTCGACCTCTTGCGACCTCGCGTCGCTCTGGACGAAGCCTTGGCAATTCGGCGAGTGTTCGAAGACAAGAGGGCCCGAATGCGCCAACGACTGGAAGACCTGGGAGTGCGATTCGATGCTCAGCCCGGTGGCACCTTCTATCTCTGGGGAGATCTGAGCAACCTGCCACCCGACCTCGCCGATGGCAATCGCTTCTTCGAACTCGCCCTCGCCAAACGGGTGATCACGGTCCCGGGTGTCTTCTTCGACGTCAACCCGGGGCGCAGGCGCAGCACGGCGCGATACCAGACCTATTCACGTTTCAGCTTTGGCCCCGAGCTCGCGATCCTCGAGCGAGGACTGGACCGCATCGAGCGGCTGATCGACGAGCGTCGCTGACGAGTCGTCACTGGCCGAGGGCCAGGAATCAGGAGCGAGTCGCTCCGACCTCGAGGAATCCCAGCCGATCTCGGACCTCCGCCATCTTGGCATCC
>JANQPS010000012.1 GCA_028285365.1 Thermoanaerobaculia bacterium
GTGACCACTTGACCAGTGGAGAACCAGGTGACGAGGCGTTTGCCGTCGGTCACCGGGCTGGGACTCGCCAGGTTGTGCTTGAGATGGGTGGCAGGCAAGTCGCCGGACGACGGGATCTCGCGCCGCCAGAGCTCCTGGCCAGTCGACAGCTCGAAGGCCAGAACCAGGAAGGTGAGGTGGTCGTCGGCTCCGGGAGACGCGACCAACTCGCGATCGGGACCACGGCGAGCTATGGGTGACGTTCCCAGCTGACTGGTGACGAAGACCCGGTCTCCCCAGACAACCGGGGTCGACGTCGAGGTGCCAGGAACTTCGACCTTCCAGAGGGTGTCGTTTCGCACGTCCCATCGATCGGGGAGATCGGTCTCGGCGGAAACGCCGACCCCACCGGGTCCTCGCCAAGCGGGCCAGTTGGTGGCCCACCCCACGCTGGCGCCGGCCAGCAGGAAGAGGCATAAGGAGAGGTGGAAAGGGAGAGGTAGAGCGAGCAGAGGTAGGGAGAAGTGAGGTAAGTGAAGGAGGTGCCGAGGAGGTCTCGATCCTCTTTGCGTCTTGTGATCTGCCTGCATTTCGGTCCTCCGATCTTCGCTTGCTCGAAACGTCGTTGCTCACTTCGGATCCGCTTGGCGGACGCCGACCTTGACACGTCCAAGACCGGGTGCGGGTTAAAACAAAACACATCTTCAGACCATCCTCAGTCCAGCTCGACTCGCTAGGTTTGCGGACCATCGTTCGACCTCCGTACGTGAGCACGGTTCGGAGTGTCGCAAGTCCCGACCGGGCGCGATTCGCTTCTGAGACTCGCTCGGCCGCATCGAACTCAAGACGCCCGACACGCCGGAGACAGCTCGATGACGAACACCGCGTCTCTTCCGAAGCTCCTTCTTCTCCTTCTTGCACTTCTACTTCTCGCCACGAGTCCCGCCAGCCTAGGAGCACAGCAGCTTTCAGACGTCATCGAGATCCGAGGCGTGGTTCGAGATGCCAACGGTGATCCGATCGTCGACGTTTCCGTCAGCGCCAGTCCCGCGACAGCCGAGGTGGCAACGGACGCTCAGGGTCGCTTCACTATCGAGCTGCCGCCCGGGAGCTACAGACTGCAAGCTCGGCACCCCAACTTCGAAGACGCCGTTGTCGAGCTCGACGTCTCGTCGGCATCGCCGTTGGTCACTGTCACGATGGCTGCAGCAGTGGTTCTCGCCGAGATCGATGTCGCGGCCAGTTACGGTATCGACAGATCAGAGCCCATTGCGACGGGCGCACTTTCGTCCACCGAGCTGCTCAGCCTTCCAAGGCTGGGTAACGACCTCTTTCGAGGAATCAGTGCAATCCCGGGGGTCACGGGAAACGACACGGGCGCCCAGTTCAACGTGCGCGGAGGTCTCGTGCGCGACTCGTCGATCTTCCTGGACGGGCTCGAGATCTTCGAGCCGTATCACCTCAAGGACTACCAGGGCGGGATCTTCAGCATCGTTGATCCCGACGTCATCGGGTCTCTGGATCTGATCCCCGGAGGGTTGCCGTCGGAGTACGGGGACAAGATGGCGGGGGTGCTGGACATGACAGTCGCCGATCCCGGGCCCGGTCTCAGGGGCCACGTCGGCATGAGCCTCTCGAGCGTGTGGGCTGCAGCTACTGGGCGGTGGGGAAGAGACGACCAGAGCAGGTGGAGGTTCTCCGCTCGGCGCGGATTTCTGGATCTCGTCTCGGACGGTGGGGGTGAAGACGGCCAAGAGACGATCGGAGACGGGCCACAGTACTGGGACTTCCACGGCAAGCTCGATCACTCGTTCTCGGACTCGCACTCCCTTGCCTTCAGCGTCCTGACTTCGGACGACAGTCTGATGCAAACGGAGTTGGAGCCCGACGATTTCGGTTTCACGGAGACCGAGCAGGTGGACTCCACCTATGGAAACTCCTACGCATGGCTGACCCACCAGGGAGTCCTGAGCGACCGCCTCTTCGCCAACACCCTGCTCTCGTCGGGCATCGTCGACCAGGACCGTCGAGCTTCCGACCTCGGTTTTGGTCTCGCCTCCTCGATTCGGGACGCCCGCACCATGGACGTCTTCACTCTGCGCCAGGACTGGAACCAGCAGCTTTCGGACCGACACTTCCTCAAGTGGGGAGCCGAGGCGAGAAGCTACGACGTCACCTACGACTACCTCAACGAGCTCGCCATCGACGGCCTCCTCGGCGGCAACGAGACCACGCGGTTTGCTGGTGACTTCTCGAGCACCGCCTATTCGGCCTACTTTGCCGACCGCTTTCGGCTTGCGCCTTCGCTCGTTCTGGAAGCCGGCGTGAGGTACGACCAGCAGAGCCTGACCGACGATGACCAGATCAGTCCGCGTTTCAATCTCATCTACGACCTGGAGAAGGGTGGCGTTCTGCGGGCGTCGTGGGGCAGTTACTACCAGAGTCAACGTCCCAACGAGCTCCAGGTCGAAGACGGTGAGACGAGCTTTTTGCCGGCTGAGCGGGCCACGACGGCCACGATCGGCTGGGAGCGGAGCTACGGGCGGTACAACGTGAGGGCAGATGGCTACTATCGCGACATCTCGTCGCCCAGGCCGTTCTACGCCAACATCTTCGACATCACGAACCCGAATCCGGAGACCACCAGAGACCGCATTCGGATTGCGCCAGAGAGCAGCGCCGCGCATGGTCTCGAGCTCTTCGTGACACGGCGAGCGGGAAAGAAGTTCGACTGGTGGGCGAGCTATACCTGGTCAGAAGTGACCGACCAGCTCGACGGGGTGGATACGCCTCGCTTCTACGACCAGTCGCACGCGCTGTCTTTCAGCGGAACGTACCGTTTGAGTCCGAAGTGGAGCCTGACGGCGCTGTTCAACTTCCACACCGGTTGGCCGACCACAGCCATCTCCGGGCGCACCGCACCGGGCCCTGACGGAGACCCCATCGTCGTGCCTGTCCTCGGCACCTACAACGCGCAACGCCTGGACGACTACCACCGCCTCGACCTCCGCGTGAGTCGTTTTGTGAAGTTTCGCAGTGGCAGGTCGCTGGAGCTTTTCGTCGATGTCCAGAACCTCTACGGCCGGGACAATCAGGCGGGCTTCGTGGTCGATGACCGGAACTTCGCGATCCTGCCGAACGGTGAGGTCCAGTACACGCCATTGGTGGAGTCCTGGCTAGGAGTGTTGCCGTCGTTCGGCGTCAGCTTCAGGTTCTAGGGATCGGCAGCAACACCGTCCCGTTGGATCTGTCGGGAGTGCGGAGGTTCTGGTCGCCCCCTTAGGACCGGGTCTGTTGTAGCTGCGACTCCGCAAGCCGCTCGTGGCGCGGCATCCCCATTTCGCGGTAGCCCGCGACTGCCTCCTCGAGAAGCTTCCTGGCTCTTTTGCGATCTCCTGGTGCGTCTCGGCCGATCAACATTCCGGCATACGAACGCCTCACCTCAGGCCGCTCGGGGACGCAGGGGATCTCGTCCGCCTGACGGAGAGCTTCTTCGAAGTGGGCTTCAGCCCGTTCCCACTGCTCGCCGGCAGCCGCCGACATGCCTGCAATGTGCTCGATGAGTTTCTCGGCGTCTTGAGTGACCTTGGTGCCGGTCTCGAGCGCACGCTTGATCAGAGGATAGAAAGATGCTGCCTGCTCGTTCTTGCCTAGGACGGCCAAGCCTTCGACCACGTGCATCAACGCGTACCACGAGCCAAAAGTCGAGTGGGTAGACGACGGTGAGGGCAAAAAGTCCTTGAGGTCTTCCAGGGCACTCAGTGCGCCAACCTCGTCTCCTAGATAGCACTCGTAGAGAAAAGGTAGACCGTCCAGAATGCCGCCTTTCCAAGCCCCTGGCGAAGAATCCGCTTCTCGACTTCGTGCACGATCACGTGCCGTCTCCCAGTCACCTCGCCAGAAGAAGGATCTGTCTTGCAGCCCTTCATAGGTCTTGAGCAGTGTCGGATTGTCGGTTTCACGAGCGAAGTCGGCGATCTCTCGTCTCTGTCTCGTGGCGGCGTCGATGTCCCCTGTCGTCATCCAGTCGCGGTTACATCGCGCCATCTGGAGCATGACGAGTGCAGAGTTGTGTCCGATGCGTTGCGCCAAGAGCCCGGAGCGTTCGAGCCTGGAATCGCTGACCTCTTCCAAGCGGCCCAGGTGAGTCGCACTCCAGAAGCAGTTGCCCTCCGTTTGGACTCTCTTCCAGTCGTCATCGTCCAACAACTCGATGGCGCGTCGAGCAGCTCTGGAGTCGTCGTCTCGCATCATGAAGAGGAAAAAGAAGAAGCAGCGCCACATCCACACCTCGCCCAGGAGTCGGCGGTTTCCGAGCGCCTCTGCCAGCGCCAGAGCCTCTGAAGTGTGTTCTCGAGCGCGCTCGAAGTCCCCATACTGCGAGGCCTCCAACGCCCCCACCGCGCCCAGTAGGCGGGCCCGGGACTCCTGCGAGACATGTGGCAGGGCTTTGAGAGCTCCGTTGATGACGGCCGCACTGTCGGCTTCGTCGCCGAGCCACAAGAGCATGTCGCTGGCGCGCAACGAAACTTCTGTGAAAGAGGCCCAGGACTCTTGTTGCTGGAGCATTGGCAAGAGCTCGCGCCAGTCGCTGAAGGCCTCCTGCCAGCGCCCGAGGAAGAACGCTGCGTCGGCGCGGAGTCGAAGCGTCTCGGACCTCTCCTCGGGCGTCGCATCCTCCAGAATCGAGAGTGCGTCTTCGAAGTGCCGGAGAGCTTCTTCGAAGGCGCTCGACCCCACGGCCTGTTCTCCGGCGAGCCTCAAGAAGCGCACGACGGTTTCCTCGTCAGCTGCCGCACCAGCTTGAAAGAAGTGGTGAGCCAGCACTGAAGCGTTGCGAGCAGGATCCGATGCCATACCTTCGATCCCCTGCGCGATTCGCAGATGCAACCGCTGACGTCTCGGGAGGGAAAGAGTGGTCAAGAGCGTTTGCCGGATCAGCTCGTGGCTGAAGCGGTAGCCCGCTCCTCGACGAGTCTTTTGGGTCGCTGCTTCGATGAGTTGGAGCTGCTCAGCGTGCTCGATCATCTCGAGTGGAAGATCCGCGTCGCCTCCGACGACCCGCTCGAGTAGCTCGAAGGTGAAGCGCCTCCCGATCACGGCCGCAGCTGTCAGCGCGGAGCGTTCCTCTCGACTCAATCTCTCCACGCGCCTGCCTACGGCCAGACGAACCCCTTCTGGCACGTCCAACTCTCCGATCGCCAGGCCGGCCCGCCACTGTCCTGTCTCGTCAAAGAGTCGACCTTCTTCTTCGAGATGCAGGTAGACCTCCTCGACGAAAAACGGATTGCCGTCAGTCTCCTCGTGGATCTTGGCAACGAGGTCGGCGGGGGTTTCGAGACCGCTGAGGCCGTCGAGCATCCGAGCGACTCCCGACTCGTCCAGACGCGCGAGAGACATCTTTTCGACGAGTCGTTCGCGAACCAGGTGCTGAAGGGTCTTGGCCAGTGGACGCGAAACCTCGAGATCGACGTCGCGATACGTTCCCACGATGAGCACTGGCATCTGCGAGAGCTGCCCCGCTACGTGTTCGAGCAGCAGCAAGGTCACGTCGTCGGCCCAATGGAGGTCTTCAAGAACGAGGAGCAATGGACGCTGCCTTGCGGAATTCTCGATGAAGTCACGAAAGCAGCGGAACAAGTAGGGCCTGCTCTGTTCTCCCGGGAGCTCGAGCGGAGCCGGGAGATCGGGAATCAGCTGGCGCAGTTCCGGATAGATCTTCGCGACTTCACCACCTCCGTCTCCGAGCAACACGCGCAGAGCTGAGGGATCGGAGATCTGGGCGGTGCGCTCGAGAATCTCGAGCCACGGGCTGTATGGTGGCGCTCCCTCACCTTCGTAACAGTGGCCTGCCAGCGTGACGAAGCCCTGCTCGCGTGCGTTGGTTTGGATCTCTTCCGCCACACGCGTCTTGCCGACGCCGGGCTCGCCGACGAGCGTCAGCAGCCCGCCGTGCCCTCCCAGAGCGCGCGCGAGATGAGTCTGAAGTTGTTGGAGCTCGTCGTTGCGCCCGACAAGTGGTCTTCTGTTGACCGGTGCAACGTTCCCGAGCGACTTGCGGTGAGGCTCGGCCACCTGGTCTCCGGTGGCTGACGCCAACGCCCCGAGGAGCTCAGCCGTGTTTGCGAAGCGGTCGTCGGGCTTCTTCGAAAGACACCGCATGATCAGGCGGCAGACCGCCCGGGGGACATCGGTCCCTCGCTCTTCCAGAGGGCGAGGGTCGGATGTGAGAAGGGCTGCGAGACATTCGGCAGGAGAGTTTCGATGAAATGGTCGGAGCCCGGTGGCCATCTCGTAGAGCACAACTCCGAACGAGAACTGATCGGCACGATGATCTGTCGGCATCCCCTTCGCCTGTTCTGGCGACATGTAGCCGATCGTTCCCAAGGTCGCTCCGGGGACGGTAGCGCTACCGATGAGGGTGCCCTGACGGCTGAGATCGTCGTCGAGTGGCAAACGCTTCGCCAGTCCGAAGTCGAGGATCTTTGCGTGACCCGAGCTCGTCACCATCAGGTTTTCGGTCTTGAGGTCGCGGTGCACGATCCCGGCCCGGTGGGCCTGCTCCAAGCCTTCCAGGACTTGGAGAGCGAGCGGGTGCAGCTGTTGCCAAGAAAGCGCTGCACCTTCGAGCAGCGAGCCAAACGTCCGTCCCTCGATCAGCTCCATTGCGACGTAGTGAACGACCGGGCCCTCGTCCGAGGATTGTTCGCCTACGTCGTAGATGTGAACGATGCTCGGATGTTTGAGTCGCGACGCCGTGAGCGCTTCGTCGCGGAAGCGTCGCAACAGATCAGAGTCGCCAGCCAAGGCCTCGGGCAGGACCTTGATGGCGACCTCTCTCTCGAGCCTCGGATCGAAGGCGCGATACACCTCACCCATGCCGCCCTTGCCGAGCGGCGCCACGACGACGTACGGACCCAAACGGGTTTCCGGCGCCAGGGAAGGCTGGGACTGTGGCATGTGGCTGGAATTGTAGTGGCCGCGGATCGGCTAGAGCTGCAGCAGATGATGAGTCGATAAGGTGCAGCTGTTGATGGAAGAAGGCCTCGCGGACCCAGCTCGTGAGCTGGCTGTGACGAGGAAGGCGGACGACGACTGACACCAACGGTATGAGAGACAACACAGAGCACTACGACGTCATCATCATCGGGGCGGGATTTGGTGGTTTGTACGCGCTGCATCACCTTCGCGACGAGATGGGCCTCAGCGTTCGGGCCTTCGACGGTGCCGGCGGAGTGGGCGGCACCTGGTGGTACAACCGCTATCCCGGTGCCAGGGTCGATGCGCCGAGCAGCCCGTTCTACGCCTACACGTTTTCGCAAGAGCTCGTCGACGAGTGGGAGTGGACCGAGACCCAGACCTCGCAGGCCTCGGTGCTCGCCTACCTCGAGCACTTTGCCGAGCGCTTCGACCTGCTCGAGGACATCCGGTTCGACACCTGGGTCACCGACGCGCGCTACGACGAAGCCGAGCAGCGCTGGACGATCGAGACGGATACCGGGGTGACCGCATCGGCTCAGTTCCTGGTCTGTGCGACGGGTGCTCTGTTTGTTGCCAACATGCCCGACTATCCGGGCATCAGCGACTTTGCGGGCGAGTGTTACCACACGGGTCGTTGGCCACACGAGCCGGTGTCGTTTGCCGGCAAGCGCGTGGGCGTGATCGGAACCGGCTCTTCAGGGATCCAGTCGATTCCCGAGATCGCCAAGGAAGCCGATCACGTGACGGTATTCCAGCGTACGCCGCAGTACTCCCTCCCGGCGCGCAACCGCCCGCTGACCCATGACGAAATCACTCGGTACCGCGAGCAGTGGAACGAGCTTCGCGCGTCCATGTGCGCTCGCGGCGGCTGGCCTTTCGAACTGCAGCGGCGTCGCGCGAAGGACTACACGCCAGATGAACGCCACGCTCTCTACGAGGAGCTCTGGCAAAGGGGCGGCATTGGTCTGGCTGTCGACAGCTTCGTGGGTGTTCTGGTCGACGAGGAGCTCAACGAAGAGGTCTCCGAGTTCGTGCGCGGCAAGATCCGCCAGATCGTGCGCGACCCCGAGACGGCACGCAAGCTTCTGCCCGACTACCACTTCGCGACCAAGCGGCTGATTCTCGACAACGGCTACTTCGAGACCTACAACCGCGACAACGTGTCACTGGTCGATCTTCGTGAAGATCCGATTCGAGAGTTTACGGCCACCAGCGTCCGCACTCGCGAGGGTGAACATCCGATCGACATGCTGGTGCTCGCCACCGGTTTCGACGCCGTCAGCGGCTCGATGCTCAAACTCAATCCGAAAGGCCGCGGCGGCGTGCCTCTCGAGCGGAAGTGGGACGGTCGGTTCACGACCTACCTCGGCACCACGGTTGCTGGTTATCCCAACCTCTTCATGATTCACGGACCGGGCTCTCCGAGCGTGTTTTTCACCATGCCGCTGGGCGGGGAGCGCACCACCCAGTGGATCGCTGACTGCATCACCCATCTTCGAGCCCATGGCCTCGGAGCCATGGAGGCGACGGAAGATGCCGAAGAGAGCTGGGATCGGGAGATCAACGAGATCGCCAACTACACACTCTTTCCCAAGACGAACTCCTGGTACGTGGGCGCCAACATTCCAGGCAAGCCGCGCCAGTTCCTGGCGCACCTGCGCGGCTCTCAGTACTTCGATCGACTCTTCGAGATTGCGGAGGGTGGCTTCGAGGGGTTTACGTTCGAGCCG
>JANQPS010000027.1 GCA_028285365.1 Thermoanaerobaculia bacterium
AGATGCAGTCCAAGCGCACCCGCATCGCCGAGCTCGCGACGCTATTCGGAGCGGCCGACGACGAGGACTATGACGACGAAAACGACACCGGGGTGTTGCCTGGAGCGCACGTAAAGGCACTCAAGGCCGAACTGAAGGAGCTGAATGCCGCCTGGAAGCTCGCGCTGAAGGAGCTGAAGGCACTTTCGACCGATCTCTTCGCCGAACTGAAAGCGGCCGGCAAGGTTTCCACCGGTGTCAAGAAGGCTGATGTGACGCGGGGGATGACAATCAAGGAAGCCGACTTCGGCCAGGGCAAAGTCATCCTCGACCTGGCTGCAAAGGCCAAGCTTTCCTCCGAGCGAATCGACGCGATCCGTAGGCGGATGCAAGACGGAAGCGAAGCACGCGAACGCGCCCAAGCGCGGGAGGAGCGGCTCGCACGGCACAAGGCTCTAGAAGACGAGGCGAAGCAGCTGAAGTCCGAACTCCGCGCGACGGAGCAGAAGCAAGAGCAGCTCGTTGAGGCGGCCAGGGAGAAGATCAATCGCGACGAGGCGAGGCGTGTGATCCTAAATCGGTTGTATCGGCTGCTCGTTCAGACCTACGAGTCGTACTTGCGGGAGGATCAGAGAGCATGCTTGGCAGTGCTGGAGAGTCTCCACGCAAAGTATGCGGTGACAGCTGAGGACATAGAAGTCAGCCGGAACTCTGCCACCACGAAGCTGCAAGGCTTCCTACGGGAGCTCGGCTATGAGTGACCAATGGGAGGAGCTTCCGCTGTCGAAAGTTGTGGATCCATCCCGTCGGATCACATATGGCATCGTGCAGCCGGGGCCAGATGTCTCGCCGGACGGAGTCCCCCTGATCAGAGGAAAGGACTACAGCTCGGGGAAGGTGGACACATCCTCTCTCTACCACGTCTCACGAGCGATTGATGCGCCGTACTCGCGATCGAAGGTTCAGTCAGGGGACCTTCTGTTCTCCATCGTCGGCTACGTCGGCTTGGTTGCAGAGGTGCCACCTGAGCTCTCTGGCGCGAATATCACCCAGACGACTGCCAGGATATCCATTGATCCGGCGAAGGCCAGCAGTCAATTCGTGGCCAAAGTGCTTGCGTCTCCCCACTACAAATCAAGGATCAGGAAATACGAGAAGGGATCGGCCCAGCCCGGGCTGAATCTCGCCGACGTAGAGCGACTTCTCGTCAAGCTCCCGCCGCTTGCGCAGCAGCAACGTATCGCCGAGATCTTGTCGACAGTGGACGAGGCGATCGAGCACACCGAAGAGCTGATTGCGAAGACGCAACGGATCAAGGCCGGGCTGATGCAAGACCTCTTCACCCGCGGCGTGACGCCTGACGGCCAGCTCCGGCCCCCTCTAGAAGAGGCCCCGCATCTCTACAAGAAGTCCCCTCTCGGCTGGATTCCAATAGAGTGGCTGGCTCAACCGCTAGCCATGCATCTCGCAGACATTCGGTATGGGACATCTGCCCAATCAAGCAGAGACGAGCCCGGGGTTCCGGTACTGCGAATTCCCAATGTTGATTTTGGAAAGTTGGATCTATCGGATCTTCAATACCAGCAACCATCCCGGATCGATCTCGCGAGGTACGCAGTTCAGCCCGGAGACATAGTGGTAGTCCGCACCAACGGAAACCCCACGATTGTCGGAACATGCGCTGAGATCCCCGTTGGGAATCCAACGATGATGTTTGCGTCATACCTAGTTCGGCTGCGACTGAACTCGAATGGAATGTCTGCACCGTTTCTCTCGCGATTTCTTTCCACGTCATCGGCTCGCTCGTTCTTGAAGACGCGAATCACCACATCTGCGGGGAACTACAATCTCAATACGACATCTCTGAAGGAACTCAGCGCACCTCTTGTTCCTGAGGCCGAGCAGGAGTCGATCTCTGAGCGGCTTCTCTCGGTAGAACACGCCTCCGCCGTAGAATCTGAGTATCTGGAGAAACTCAGAGCAGTAAGGTCGGGTCTCATGCACGATCTCCTTACTGGCAGCGTACGAGTCGATCCGGCGGCGAGCACCGATGACTGAGTATCTCCACGTCGAGAAGCCCTTTCTCGAGCAGCTCGAGACGCTCGACTGGACGGTGATCGACCAGGGCCAGGGCATGATCCCTTCGGATCCCAGGAAGAGCCTCCGCACCAACTTCCGTGATTGGATCCTTCCGGAGGTGTTTCGCGACGCGATCCGTTCCATCAACCTGACGGACGACGGCCAGCCGTGGCTCACCGATCGCCAGCTCGACGACCTGCGCGACCAGCTCCTGCGCCAGCCCAACCGCACGCTGCTCGAGGCCAACGAGGTCTGCCAGGGCCTCATGCTCAAGGCCCAGGTCGATCGCAACGAGGTCACTGGCGAGTCCGACCCGGTGGTGAAGCTCATCGACTTCGCTGCCCCCTATGGCAATCAACCCGGGGGCAATCAGTTTCATGCCATCAACCAGTTTCGCGTGGAGACGCCGGGTTGCGTGAAGAAGTTCATCATCCCGGACATCGTGCTCTTCGTGAACGGGATCCCGCTCGTGGTGGTCGAGGCGAAGATCGGCGATCCGAACACCTCCAACCCGATCTTCGAGGCGTACAGGCAGCTACTGCGCTATCGCAACGGCCGGCCCGAGACCCAGAAGGCGGGGCTGCGCGAGGGGGAGCCGCGGCTCTTCTACACGAATCTGCTGCTCGTCCGCACCTGCGGCGAGAAGGCCGAGTTCGGGACTCTCACCTCCGGCCACGAGCACTACTACGCCTGGAAGGACATCTGGCCTCCGCCCGCTCCATCCGGGCCAGACGACAGCCCGGGCTACCACCTGCCGCTGGGCGTGGAGCGCGAGCAGGAGAAGCTCATCCAGGGTCTCCTCGCCCCTGCCACCCTCCTCGACGTGCTTCGCACCTGCACGGTCTTTATGGACACGGACTCGGGCCGGCGCATCAAGGTCGTCTGCCGTTATCAGCAATACCGCGCGGCGCGAAAGATTATTGAGCGGCTCCGGTCGGGCCAGACGCCCGAGGAGCGCTCGGGCGTCGTCTGGCACACCCAAGGCTCGGGCAAATCGCTCACCATGGTCTTCGTCGCGCGCATGCTCCGGGCATCGCAGGACCTGCAGGACTTCAAAATACTGCTGGTCAACGATCGCGTCGATCTTGAGGAGCAGCTCGCCGGCACAGCCAAGCTCATCGGCGGGAGAGTCAACGTTATAGAGAGCACCGCCCAGCTCCGCGAACACCTCAGCACGGATGCGTCGGACATCAATATGGTAATGGTCCACAAGTTCATGGAACGGAGCGAGGCACTGCCGGCCGCCGTCGTGAAGGCGCTCGACGGGGGCGCAGACCAGAGCGCCGCTTCGGCGGGCGAGCAGACGGTCGCCGATCAGGGTGACAAGGTCTATGCGTCGATTCCCTCGAGCAAGACCTTCGGCGTGGTGAACCCCTCTGAGCGTATCCTGCTGATGATCGACGAGGCGCACCGCACCCAGGGCTCCGACCTCGGCGACAATGTTCTCGAAGCCTTCCCCGGCGCGGCCCGCGTCGCCTTCACCGGCACCCCCCTCATCACGGAGCAGCACGGCAGTCGGCGCACGGTGAAGCGCTTCGGAGAGTACATCGACGAGTACAAGCTGATGGACGCCGTCCACGACGGCGCCACGCTCCAGATCCTCTACGAGGGCCGCACAGCTGACACGGCCATCAAGGACAAGCACGGCTTCGACACCAAGTTCGAGGACCTCTTCAAGGAGCGAAGCGAGGAGGAGATCCTTGCGATTAAGAAGAAGTACGGCGCGACTGGCGACCTCCTCGAAGCCGAGAACCGCATCGAGGCCATCGCAAAGGACCTCGTCGACCACTACATCGACAACATCCTGCCCGACGGCTTCAAGGCCCAGGTGGTCTGCACCTCGAAGTTGGCGGCCATCCGTTACCAGAAGTTCATCCGGCAGGCGCTGGCCGATCGCGTAGATCGGGAGCGGCTGAAGGCCGAGCCCGATGAGGCGCTGGTCGAGCGCATCCAGTTCTTGAAGGCCGCCGTCGTGGTCTCCTCGGATCCCACCAACGAGCCGGCCGCGACCACTGCCGCCCGCAAAGAAGCGAAGCGCTGGAATGCAGTGGAGAACTTCTGCAAGCCCTTCGACTTCGAGGATCCCGACAAGCAACTCACCGGGATAGCGTTCTTGATCGTGTGCGACATGCTGCTCACCGGCTTCGACGCCCCGATCGAGCAGGTGATGTACATCGACAAGAAACTGCGCGAGCACAACCTGCTGCAGGCAATTGCGCGTGTGAACCGGGTGGCGAGCAACAAGCAGCGCGGATTCATCGTGGACTACATCGGGCTGGCGAACCAGCTAACCGACGCGCTCTCGATCTATTCGCGGGAAGACGCTCAGGATCTCGAGGATGGCTTCAAGGATGTGTTGACCGAGTTGCCGATCCTGCAGGAGCGCTACGAGCGGCTGCTCCAGCACTTCCGGGCCACAGGCGTTCCGGAGATCGAGGACTTCGTGAGGGGGACCCTACCGAACCCCGACGCAGAGGTGGCGGTACTACACAAGGCCGTCGGGGCTATGAAGGAGATCCAGCCTCGGGCCGACTTCGAGGTCTATCTAAAGAAGTTCCTCCAAAGCCTTAACATCATCCTGCCTAGCCCGGCGGCTCATCCTTACCGCGGAGCGGCCCGGCGCTTCGGCTACCTGCTACGGATGGTGAAGGAGCGATACAAGGACGACTCGCTCGACATCGCGGATGCTGGGGAGAAGGTGAAGGCGCTGATAAACGAGCACCTGATCGACCTCGGTATCAACCCGCAGATCCCTCCTGTGGAGCTGCTCTCCGACGATTTCCTGGCGCACGTTCAGACCCACTCGAAGGGGAATCCCGAGGCGAAGGCGAGCGAGATGGAGCACGCCATCCGGAAGCACTGCACCGTGCGCTTCGACGAAGACCCTGCGTTCTACGGGAAGCTCAGCGAGAAGCTCGATAAGCTGATCGAGAAGCACAAAGACAACTGGGTGGCGTTGGCAACGGATCTGGAAGAGATCCGAAAGGAAGCCGCCGCTGGTAGGACGCACACCGCGGAAGGGCTCACTAGGGAGGCAACGACGTTCTATGACTATGTGTTGCAGCTGGCCTACGGCGGCTCGGAGGTGCCGGCGGCGGATCAGGCGGCGCTCAAGAGACTGATGCTCCGCATCGTCGAGGTGCTGCAGGAAACGATCGACGTCCTCGACTTTTGGAACAAGAAGAACGAAGTGAAGAAGCTGCGCGGGCAGATTGACACGGAAATTCTGCTTGCGGATGTTCCTGCGCTGAACGACAGCCACGAGCGACTCGCGGTTGAGATCGTAAAGCTGGCCGAGAAGCGCCATCAGGAGCTGGTCAAGTGAAGACCTCCAAGGACGAGGGCATCGCCTACGAAGTCGTTCGAAGCCAGCGCTCGACAGCGGATATCATCATCGAGCGGGACGGGAGCGTGGTGGTGCGCGCTCCGGAATGGGCGGACGACGAGCAGGTCGCAAACATCGTCGAGTCGAAGCACTACTGGATCTACCAGGGGCTGGCGGAATGGCGGGACTTGAACGCCACGCGCGTGCTTCGGGAGTACACGAACGGGGAGGGTTTTCTGTACCTCGGGCGCGGCTATCGGCTGCTCCTTGCAGGAGAACAGGAGGCGCCGCTTCAACTCAAGAACGGGCGGTTCTCGCTGCGGCGGGATCTCGTCGAAGGTGGAGAGATCACGGCCGCACAGGCAGCCTTCCGCGACTTCTACGTCGCTAAGGGCCTCGATCGACTGAGAGCGCGCACGGAATACTACGCGCCGAAGGTGGGGGTCACTCCGAACGGGCTAGATGTGCGCGACCTCGGACATCGCTGGGCGTCATGTTCGCCCGCCGGGGACCTCGCTTTCCACTGGAAGTGCATGATGGCTCCGCAGACGATCATCGACTACGTCGTCGTTCACGAGCTCTGTCACCTGCATCATCGAGATCACACCGGCGCTTTCTGGAACGAAGTCGACAAGGTGATGCCCGACTTCAGAGAGCGAAAGAACTGGTTGAGAGTGAACGGGGCGGGGTTGGCCTTGTAGTCCGCCGTTGCGAAGGAACGCGTCGGCAACACGGGACCGATCAGGCTCGTCGAACTGGGCGTAGTCGTAGGGAATGAGCCATGTGTGCAGCGAAGGCACTAGAAGATATGCACAGGGCGGATCACCAGAGAAGTCTCTTTCCGCTAGAGACGAATCGCATAATCGTTTCCTCCGCCCAATCGAGGCTCGATGAGTTCATCGAAGAGACCTCGGACGACCACGGGCTCATTGATGTAGGTCCGCAGATACCCGTCTATTGCGAGAAGCGTGGCCGCCACCTGAGGAGAACCTTCAAGCTAGATCCTGTCGCCGACTACTTCTTCTATCGTCTCGTATACAAGAACCGAACCCACTTCAGGAAGGGCCGAAGTCAGACGCGGAGGACGTTCGGCTACGTCTTCACGCGTGGGGAAGTCCTCTCCCCTCGAGCTGCCTATCGAGACTTCCGTGAAACAGTTCGTGGTGCGCGCAGCGAATTTGACTTCAGCGTGAAGATGGACGTTGCCGCGTACTTTCCTTCGCTCTATCACCACGATCTCGTCAATTGGTTTGAAGCAGTCACCGGCGGAGAAGGTGATCATCTTCAGCTCGGAGCGTTCTTGCGCAAGATAAACTCTGGTCGCTCCATTGATTGCCTGCCGCAAGGGATCGTTCCGGCGAAGGTACTTGGGAGCCGATTCCTGGAGTTCGTCGACCGCTCTCGGAAGCTGAAATCCAGTTTGATGCTGCGGTTCATGGACGACATCTATCTATTCTCGGATTCTCGAGAATCGATTCTCGCTGACTTCTTTCGGATTCAAGAGCTGCTCTCGGCGAAGGGCCTCTGTCTGAATGCGGCAAAGACGGAGTTCGACCTGGAGCGTGATATCGAGATCGATCTAGAGGTAGATGAGGTCCGGCAGTCATTGGTCGAGCGCGAGCTCGACTTCGCCACAGCTTCTGGTGAGTGCGCTGATGAATGGGAGCCAGAGTATGAAGAAGTCCTATCCGAGGAGCAGGTTGAGTATCTACTGCATCTACTGAAGACGGGGGATCTGGAGGACGAGGAGGCAGAACTCGTGCTCAATCTCATGAGGGACCACGGTGAGGACGTTCTCGAGTACTTCGACACATTCTTGAGCGAGTTTCCGCACCTCTCGAAGAGCGTGTTTCACTTCTGTAGATGGGTGCTCGACAGGAGCAGTCTGGCCAGTGCGATCAATGGATTCCTTCGCAGGAACGAACTGCTCTCCGATTTTCAGCTCTTCTGGCTCGGACGCACGGTATTGGCGTATCTGCAAGACACGCGGAAATATGGCGACCTCCTGATTCGAATCTTGGAGCACAAGAGTGCGTCGGCGATCGTCCAAGCCAAGATCCTCGAATCGACCGAACAAGACTTCGGAATCGCAGAGGCGCAGGACGAGCATCTCAGGTCTGGGGAATCAGGTTGGCTAGCTTGGGCGTCAGCGATTGGCATTCGAAACCGTCCGCCCGCAGCTCGGAACCAAGCTCTCAAGTACTTTGAACGAGCGAGTCAGATCAATCGATTGATTGGCGGGGTCGTGCGGTCGCTTCCGGCCGAGGGGTAGCCACGTGCTGGGACTTCGGACCGATCCAGGTGCGAGGAGTGGACACCGGGCCTCACCGTTGGGATCGCGCGGGGCTCGATCTCACGAAGGAACACCGGCCAGGGTTCTCACGATCGCAATCGCGAGCGACTACTAGTCGCTTACCACCTACCGGAGTCTCAGCGACACGTGGGCGGGCCGTCGTGTAACTGTCTGTTCTGGAAGAGAAAAGTGGTGGCCCAGGGCGGATTTGAACCGCCGACACCTCGATTTTCAGTCGAGTGCTCTACCAACTGAGCTACCGGGCCACGCGGGGCGCGGACGATAGCCGACCCCGGCCGAGTTCACACCGAAATCCGATCCGAAACCGAGGGGTTCGGGGTCCCAGCCCGAGCGGGCCGCCTCGGC
>JANQPS010000038.1 GCA_028285365.1 Thermoanaerobaculia bacterium
GTCGAAGCGAGGCAAGTCACTGATCAACTACGGCTCCACGGTGTCCCACGGAATGGTGCGCTCCCTCCTGCTGCCGGCCATGAAGGACAAGCGCGCCGAGGTCGAGACTCAACTCATGGAGGCGACGACAGACGCCGATCCGTTGCGCGCCTTTCAGGGGGCGGTGGCGGCCGGTTTCTACGAGGAGCTTCCGGAGGACAAGACGAACGAGCTACGCGATCTGCTCGAGGAAGGCCTCGAAGAAGGAGCGCTGGGCTTTGGCGTGGCTCATCAGTACTACCCGGGAGCCACGCGCGCCGAGATCCTCCGTGTGTTCGAGCTCTCCGCCGAGCTCCAGGCACCCATCTACACTCACGTCCGCTCGATGAGCATCGGTGCGATGCAGGAAGTCATCGCCAATGCCGCAGTGACCGGAGCGCCACTCCATATCGTGCACGTCAACAGCATGTCGCTGCGCCACCTGCCGACGGTGCTGGAGCTCATCGGGAGCGCCCAGAAGCGCGGCCTCGACATCACCACCGAGGCCTACCCGTATACCGCGGCCTCAACCGGAATCCAGTCTGCGATCTTCGACGATGGCTGGCAGCGGCGCCTGGGTATCAGCTATGGCGACGTGCAGCTGGAGCAGACATCGGAGCGGCTCACGAAAGAGACCTTCGAGCTGTTTCGTGAAGAAGGCGGCACCGTCATCATCCACATGATGAAGCCCGAAATGATCGAGCTCGCCATGAAGACTCCTTTTGTCATCGTCGCTTCTGACGGCATGCCATATGCCCCCGGCGCTCACCCGCGCTCAGCCGGGACCTTCGCCCGCGTCCTCGGTCGCTACGTCCGAGAACAGGGTGTCCTCACCCTCCAGGAAGCGATCGCCAAGATGACCTTGATGCCTGCAAGACGGCTCGAGACCATCGCTCCCGCAGCCGAGCGCAAGGGCCGCGTCCAGGTGGGTGCCGACGCCGATCTCGTGATCTTCGATCCGGACACCATCATCGACACCGCAACCTTCGAAGACGACCTGAGTGCCTCGATCGGCATGAAGACGGTCCTGGTCGGCGGCACTGCCGTCGTCAGCAACGGGAAACTGGTGGAGAACGTCTTTCCGGGCCAACCGTTGCTCGGTCGCTACCTGAAGCCCTAGCGCTGGAGCTCGAAGTGAGGTGCGGAATCCAGCCGATGGAACGCGCCTAGGCACTCGCCAGGATCCGAACCACCGGAGCGCGCTCGACGAGCGCCTCCAACTCGGTGCGCGCGCGCTCGATCGGATGCCACTGCCTCTCCTGAGTCTCGGCCGGCAGATAACACACCAGCCAGGCTCGCCGAGTCTCGTCCGAGACCTTGACTCGAACCGAGCCCGTTATCGGCGCGTCGACCGGGCCCGATTGGTCGACCAGGAGCGGGCGGTTCTCGAGCTTGAACGGACCTCGCAGGGACTCATACGACTCGCCCTCGCGACCACGACGAAACACGAACGGCGGCTCGAGCGTGCCGTCTTGCATCACACAGCAGGGAGCGAGCAGGTTGAGCGAGAGGCAGTTGTTGAGGTCGACCAGGGGCGAGATCTCCGGCACGTCGTCACCTTTCAGCACCCGCCTTGCCAGCGCTTCGGACGATGGTCGATAGCGGCTCGGTGAGGTCCCAGCCTCCTTGAACAGCGCTCTCAGAGCGGCTGCCGTCGGGTGACTGGAGAGCTCGTCGAGTCCCATGCGACCACGGAGCTCTGAACTGCACGCGCTCCGTAGCTGCTGCAGTGTGTCATCGCAACCTGAAGACGTATCTCGTTCGAGGAGCGCCCAGAAGAGACTCCATCCTTCGAGCTCGTAGGTCACGTCGAACCTTGGCGCCGCAGCTTCCATCTGCGCGGATGTTAGACGACGGCTCGATTCCGGTGGCACATAGGATCAGCCACTCATGCGAACCACGACTCCAACTGGCACCCAGGTCGAGAGGAAACGAATCATGGGCTCTGAGATGGTGTGGCTGCTCGTTCTCGCCGGAATCGCTGGCGTGCTGGGAGGGATCCACGTTCCGATCAACGGTGCGCTGAGCACGCGCATCGAGTCGACCTTCGTGGCCACCTTCACCTTCTACGGAGTCGCCTTCGTGTTGATCGGCCTCTTGAACGTCTTGACGTTCGACCGCGAGAGCTTCAAGGCGCTTGCAGAGGTGCCGATCTGGTACTACATCGTGCCCGGCGTCATCAGCGTGATCGTCGTGGGAGCCAATACGTTTCTCATCCCACGCCTCGGAGCCGCCAACGTGTTTGTCGTCACGGTCTCGGCCCAGCTCGTGGTGCGGACCACGATCTCCCACTTCGGCTGGCTCGACACCCCCACGAACCCCGTCTCGCTCACCCGCCTCGCCGGCGGTCTGCTGCTGCTCGTTGGCGCGATCATGGTCGTGCGCGGCTGAGCGGCCGAAACCAAACCGCCCTAGGTCCGTAGAGAAGCCTTGACTGTCTAGGTATCCGACCACGATGCCTAGAGAAACTAGGTACAAGTCCACTGGCCAGAGACAAAGCGGAGAACTGGCAATGAGCTCCATACGCCCCGACCTACTGCGAGGAACCCTGGATACCCTGATCCTCAAGACCCTCAGCTGGGGCGAGTTGCACGGCTACGGCATCGCGCGCTGGCTCGAGGGTCAGAGCAGCGCTCTTCAAATCGAAGAAGGGTCGCTCTACCCCGCTCTCTACCGACTCGAGAAACGCGGCTGGATCAGCTCGAAGTGGGGCACGTCCGAACTGGGTCGGCGAGCCAAGTTCTACAGCCTCACGCGCATCGGTCGGGAGCAGCTGGTGGAGGAGACGGATCGCTGGCGCGTCTACACCCAGGCGATCTCGACGATCTTGTTGGCTGATGCGAGACCCTGAGGGAGCCCCACAGATGAATCGCCGCAACGAAAAGAGACGTTCAACTGACTCTCCCCTCTGGAAGGTGCCGGTCGAAGACGAAGTCCACGACGAAGTCGATCTGCACCTTGCACTCCTGCGGCGCGACTTCGAAGCCGAGGGACATTCTCCCGAAGACGCGAGGCGCCTGGCAGCTCAAAAGTTCGGGGACCGCGAGTCCTTCGAGAAAGCCTGCCTGGAGCTCGCTGGAGAGCGCGACCGGCGACGAAACCTGGGGCAATCTCTCGCCGAGATCCGCGACGACCTGGTCTCTGCCGTCAAGCAGATGCATCGCAACAAAGTGTTTGCGACGGTCGTGATCGCAGGGCTCGCCATCGGGCTCGGCATCACCATCGCTACCTTCGCATGGGTGGATCAGCTCCTCTTGGAACCGCTCCCCTTCTCGTCGCCAGAGGGGATCGTCACCCTATGGGAGGCCCAACCTCACCGGGGGCAAGACAAGAACGTCGTGGGTCCCGCCAACTTCCTCGCCTGGACGGAGGAGTCGACTTCATTCGAGCAGCTCGCAGGCTTCATCACCACCGCGACCAACCTGACTGGCGACGGTCCCCCACTGCGGGTCAAGTCGCGCATCGTGACTCCGCACTACTTCGAGATCCTCGGCATACCCGCAGCCAAGGGACGCACCCTCGAAGAAGATGACTGGAGCGGCGAAGCGATCCACGTCACGGTGTTGAGTCACGGGTTCTGGCAGAGTCGATTCGGCGGACGCGGCGACATCGTCGGACAGAACATCCTGCTCGACGGTCGCAGGACCACGATCGTCGGGGTCATGCCACCCGAGGCAGATCTCGATCTAGGCCCGTTGTTTCGTCCTTACACCGACGCGCCCGATCTCTACCAGCCCCTTCCCATGAGCGAACGGTGGCGCGAGGCGAGAGGGCGCTGGCTCCTCGCCATCGGACGGCTCCACAGCGGCATCGGTGTCGACGAAGCGCAGAACGAAATGACGGCGCTGTCGCAGGCTCTCGAAGAACGCTGGCCCGACTTCAACGGGCAGTGGACCGTCAATCTCATGCCGCTCGACGAACACCTTCGCGAGTCCAGCCGTCAACCGGTGCTGATGCTGTTCGGAGCAGTCCTCCTCGTCATGCTCCTCCTCGGCGTCAACCTCGCGAGCCTCATGCTCACCCGCACCTCGGCTCGAACGTCTGAGCTCGCCGTGCGCAGCGCCCTCGGCGCAGGGAGACTTCGGCTGGTCCGCCAGCTCCTCCTCGAAGGTGGTGCCCTCACGGCCGTCGCTGGCGTCGCGGGCCTCCTGCTCGCCCTGGCCTTGATCCGCCTGGGGCGGTTGCTGCTGCCACCGGATCTGGCGCTCGACGAGCTACCCCGCCTGGGTGTACCCACGCTCGTCTTCGCTGCCGTGCTCGCCCTCGCTAGCTCGCTCACCATCACCGTCTGGCCTGCACTGCTCACCACCCGACGCCCGGCAGGGTTGTTACGGGTCGCCTCGCTCGGTGGTCGCGGGCGCATGCGCACCGTACTGGTGTTCGCCGAGGTCGCCCTGGCCACCATTCTCCTCGTCGGCGCGGGACTCATGACGCGAACGGTTTTCAGTCTGCTGAACGTCGACCCTGGCTTCGAGTCCGAAGACCGTCTCAGTTTCTCTGTGCAGCTGCCCCGGGGTACGGCTCGCAGCGAGCAGTTCACCTTCTTCGACCGTCTCGCCGAAGGCCTGGAGCAGCTTCCCGGAGTCGCCAGTGTCGGAGCCGTCTCGTCGATTCCGATCGGCGGCGGCGGCGCAGCCACTAGCTACCATGCGACGGACCGGCCAGCACCATCACCCGGTTCCGAGCTGGTCGCAGACATCCGCGTCATCCGTGGCGACTATCTGCAAACCCTCGACGTCGAGCTCCTCGAGGGACGTCCCTTCGATCTCACCGACGAAGCGGGCGATGAGCAGGGTGTCGTCGTCATCGACCGGACCGTCGCCGAGCAGCTCTGGCCGGACGCGAGCGCCATAGGACAGGAGCTCTTGATCTTCTGGGGAGATGCGGACACACCAAGACGCATCGTCGGAGTCGTCGACAGCGTCCGCGTCAGCGCGCTGGATACGGCACCGCGAGGAACCATCTACTTTCCGCACGCTCAAGAGCCAGAAAGCGGACTGTCGTTTGTGCTGCGTACCGAGGGGGATCCCGATCTCGTTCTCAAGGGTGCGCGTGAGGTGGTCGAGGCCATCGACCCCGGACTCCCGATCTATGCCGACACCAGTCTCGCAGGCGTAATCGACGAATCCCTTTCACAGCAACGCTTCATCTCGAGATCTCTTGGGCTGTTTGCGCTCGCCGCGCTGCTCATCGCAGCTTTTGGCATCTACGGCGTGACGTCCTTCAGCGTGCTCCAGCGCCACCGCGAGATCGGCCTGCGCATGGCTCTTGGCGCCACGCCCAAAGGGGTAGCCGGTCTCGTGGTCGGTCAGGTTGGGCGACTGGCCATCCTGGCCGTCGTCACAGGCCTCGCTATCGCCGTCCTGTTGGGCCGCTACGTCGAGTCACTGCTCTACGGCGTCGAGCCGTTCGACCCCTTGACGCTGTGCGCGGTCGCGGCCCTTCTGGCTGTGAGCGCAGTGCTCGCGGCCCTGAGGCCCGCCCTCAAAGCCGCGGACATCGCACCGGTGAGGGCGCTGAGACTGTAGACCGTCAGTCGACACGTCGACTTCGGAGCCAGGAGCAGCTGCGGAACAGGTGGCTCGGGGAAGTCAGTCGGCTCGCTTGCGCAGTAGTTCCAACATGCCACCCATGCCCAGGTCATGGGCAATGTCGCGCGCGCTGACACCCTCACGGTTGGTCAGAGTCGGATCGGCGCCGCGCGCGAGCAGGGCCTCGGCCAGAGCCTTGTTGCCACTCACGACGGCGGCTCGCAACAGAACCCCGGGATCACCACCGTCGAAAGCCTCGTTGGGATCACGATCGCCGAGGAGCTCGAGCGTGCGATGAGTCGCACCGACCTCGGCGGCGTCGCGCAGATCGAGACGATCGGCGTCGGCACACAGAAGTCCGATGATCTCGTCCTGCTCCGCATGGCGGGCCCACCCGAGCGGGCTGCTGCCGTAGACGTGATCTCGAATCGTCAGGTCGGCACCTCTGGCGACCAACAGGGCCGCGGTCTCCGCTCGGCCTTCGAGTGCCGCTCGATGAAGAGGCGTCTCGTCCCAGACCAGGCCGCGCGTGTCGATGTTCCAGCCACAGTCCAGCATCAGCGCGACTCCGGCGGTGTTCCCGGCTCCGGCAGCATCACAGATGACCGCGCGATCTTCCGTCGTCAGCTCACCAACGACTTCGGGACGTTCCTTGAGAACGTTGTTCGCGCGCACCGCGTCTCCTATGGTGCAGGCGGCGAGGAACTCATCGACGTCAGAGAGAGTGGCGTCTGCACCCGCGTCGAACAGCCAGTCCATCTGATCCTTACGTCCCGACCGCGCAGCGAGCACGTAGGCGCTGCGGCCGTCCCCGTTCTCGCGGTCGATCTCGGCGCCATGCTCGAGTAGAAGGTCGAAGAACGCCTTGTCGCGCCCTCGCCATACGGCCTGGTGGAGCGGCATGTTCTTGAAAGGCGTCGGACCGTTGGGATCGCAGCCGAGATCGAGCAGCTTGCGTAGACCTTCGAGATCGTCGTAGTCGAGGATGTGACCCAGGGCTGTGCCGCGACTGAGCTCGTTGAGCTTCGGCACGACGAGCTCGGCGGCGGGGACACCTTTGTGCTCGACCATGTGGTACGGAGTCTCACCGTCGTTGGGATCCGCCCCTTTGTCGAGCAGCATGCGCGCCAGCTTGACGTCGTTGGCGATTCCCACCGCGCCGTAGATCGGTGTCTCGCGATTGCCGTCAGCCTCGTTGGGATCGGTCCACGAGCAGTTCGGATCGGCACCCGCTTCGAGCAACAGTCGAGCCGCATCGTGCATCCGGGTCGCGCGATCTGGATCCCATCTCAAGAAACGCGAGAAGCAGAGATAGAGGAGCGGTTCCCAGCCCCGCGTCCCGCCGCCGCGGTTGGCGAGCTCCTGGTCCTCTTCGAGTGCCATTCGCACAGCCGCCACCTCACCGCAGGCTGCAGCCACCCAGATGTTCTCGGTCGCGCAGTCAGGATGATCCGCAAGGATCTTGCGGACCAGATCCAGGCCACCCTGTCGATGATTGGACGGGACCGGCAGGCAGGCCTCGAGCAGCTGGTCCGCCGGGCTCGACACCTCCACAGGCTCAGAAAGATTCAGCTTCTCGGTCATCGACTCTGCACCTCACTCTTTTGCGTTTGGCACGCAAGCATCGTCGGCTCTTCTCGAATCACATGCCCGGCGGCGTGAAGCGACCGTCGATCGCGGTCCAGCCACCGTCGACGAAAATCACGCCGCCGGTCATGTAGCTCGCTGCGTCAGAGAGCAGAAACACGGTCGGGGCCGCGATCTCCGACGGCTTGGCCCAGCGCCGCAGAATGCTCTTGTCGGAGTAGGCCTGGTACCAGTCCGTTTGTTCCTTGATCGGAGCCGTGAGCGGGGTGTCGACGACTCCGGGAGCGATGGCGTTCACACGCACCCCGCGAGGGCCGAGCTCCGCCGCCACCGTCCGGACGAGCTGTGCGATTGCAGCCTTGGTCGAAGCGTAAACGCTCTGCCCAGGCTCGACGACCAACGAGCGAATCGAGGAGAACATGACGATCGATCCGCTTCCTTGATCGGCCATGTGACGACCAGCCGAGCGGAGCACGTTGACCGCGCCTTTGACGTTGACGCTGAGTACACGGTCGAGCTCGTCGTCGGTGTAGTCGAGGAGCGGTTTGCGTACGTTGATGCCCGGAGTACAGACGACACCGTCGAGCACTCCGCCGTCAGCATCGAACGCACTCTGAACGGATGACGAGTCGCTGACGTCGATGGTTCCCGCTGCGGCCTCACCGCCGTTCTGCGCGATGGCTTCAGCTGTCCTCTCGGCAGCCGCACCGTCGACGTCGAGGGCACGAACCCGCGCACCCAGAGAGCTGCACATCAGGGCTACAGCTTCACCAATTCCAGCTCCGGCACCGATCACGGCCACCGTCTTCCCGTCGAGTCGGAAGAGCTCACTCATGTTTCAAGCCTCTCGCATGTCTATCCAGGCGTCTCTCGGACCTTGGTCGATTGGCCAGGGCCCGTCTACTTCGGAACGTTCGGATGGACGAGACTATCGAGGAGTCGGCCATCACGACAGGTCTGCAATCGAGGGCACGCCTTTGGCTCCGTGCGCACAAAGGACTCCTCGGACGATCGCCATGCTCAGCGCCTCGGCCGCCACGCCTCCCACGAGGCCGACGTCGGGGACTCCCGAATGTCGACCGGTCGCCAAGGCAAACACCGTGTCGCCGTCGCCCGGCGTAAAGGCCGGAACCAACGTCCGAGCCATTCCGGCACTCGCCATCAGGGCGACGCGTGTGGCCTGAGCCTTGTCGAGGCGAGCATTCGTCGCCACGACTGCCAAGGTCGTATTGCCGAGGACCGCCTCCTGCAGTGTCCGACTCTCTCCACGCAGCAACAGCTTCCGAGCGTCGACGAGCGACTGTCCATCTTCACCGCGCGCACCGGCCAGGACCGCG
>JANQPS010000070.1 GCA_028285365.1 Thermoanaerobaculia bacterium
ACGTTCCATACGCTGACCTCTCGGACTACTTCTATGTGTGGATTAGGCGGACGCTTGCTCAGATTCATCCTCAAGTCCTCTCGACCTTGCTGGTCCCGAAGGCAGCGGAGCTAGTCGCCGAACCGCATCGGCATGGAGGGAGAGATGGGGCAGAGAAGTTCTTCCTAGACGGCATGTCCGCCGCCGTCGGCCAATTTGCCGAACAAGAACATCCAGGGTTTCCGGCAACGATCTACTACGCATTCAAGCAGTCAGAAACCAGGGAGTCAGAGACGAGTTCCACGGGTTGGGAGACCTTCCTGGAAGCGGTTTGCGCGGCCGGTTACTCACTGGTGGGGACGTGGCCGGTGAGAACCGAAAGGCCGGGTCGGTTGCGAGATACTGGGGCGAATGCGCTCGCATCCTCGATAGTTCTTGTATGCAGGAAGCGATCGGGCGAAGCGAAAACGATTAGTAGGGGGGATTTCAGGCGACTCTTGCGAGAGGATCTCCCGCAAGCGCTCGCGACACTCCAGAAGGGCAACATCGCTCCCGTGGACATGGCCCAGGCGTCGATCGGTCCAGGCGTGGCGATCTTTTCCCGTCACGAAAAGGTGCTGGAAGCAGATGGCTCGATCATGTCGATGCGCAGCGCCTTGCAGCTTATTCATCAAGTTACAGACGAGATTGGTGGCGCGGACGAAGGTGAGCTTGATCGGGACACTCGCTTCGCGCTCACTTGGTTCGAGTCATACGGTTTTGACGAGGGACCCTACGGCGAGGCTGAGACGCTCGCGACAGCACGCGCTGTATCAGTATCGGGAGTTCAAGAGGCAGGCATACTGAAGTCTGGTGGCGGGAAGGTGCGAATCTACACACGAGCAGAGCTACCTGCTGACTGGGACCCAGAAGCCGACAGCCGATTGACCCTTTGGGAGGCAACTCAGCACCTAATAAAGCGGCTGGATGAAAGAGGTGAGAACGCAGCCGGGACCCTAGTGGCGAAGCTAGGCCCGCTCGCCGATCAGGCTCGTGAGCTTGGGTATCGCTTGTACACGATCTGCGAGCGGAGGGGATGGGCTGAGGAGGCCCAAGCCTATAACGGTCTTGTTCTCGCTTGGCCGGAACTTGAAAAGCTCGCAGCGGAGGCTGCGTCCATCAACAGTCCGGCACCACAGGCTGAGTTGTTCGAGTGAGCGGGAGGGGATCGTGGCGCTAAGCAATCGCGAACGTGTCCGAAAGGGCTTGGACGAGTTGGTGGCCGGACTGGCTCCCTTTGTTGAGCGCGAGCTGAAGTCGAAGCTCGGAGCCTACTGGGTCGAGGACCTTACCAGCCGGAGCAAGGGCATCCAGCGCGAAGGTGATGGAGTTCACTGGGACACTCAGGCGATCCTCAAGGCCATGGTGGACAACTGGCAGGGAGTTTTCCGGTACGTCCTGGGGCAGGTGGAACGGAATTACACGGGTGAGATGATCGACGTGCGCAATCGCTGGGCGCACGAGAAACCGTTCAGCTCGGACGACGTGTATCGTGCTCTCGACACGATGCAGCGGCTCCTAGAATCGGTATCCGAAGGCGAAAGGGCCGAGGCAGTCGGGGCGATCAAGGCGGACCTTCAGCGCGTCGTTTTCTCGGAGCAGGCGCGAAGCAAGACCCGACATCAGCAGCTCACTATGGAGGGCACGCCACAGGCGGGCCTGAAGCCCTGGCGAGAGATCATTACCCCGCATCCCGATGTTGCGAGTGGGCAGTACATGCAGGCGGAGTTCGCTGCTGACTTGGCCCAGGTGTATCGCGGTGAAGGCTCCGACGAGTACCTTGACCCCCAAGAGTTCTACCGCCGGACCTATCTGACCGTTGGCCTTCGTGACCTGCTTACCGGCGCGCTAGAACGAGTTTCAGGGACCGGCGGTGATCCCGTGGTGGAACTCCAGACGAACTTCGGCGGCGGTAAGACGCACTCGATGTTGGCTCTCTTCCACCTCTTCAGCGGGATCGAGACTGGGAGCCTGGAGGGCATAGAGCCCGTACTGAAGGACTCGGGCGTCAATGTGGCTCCCCAGGCGAATCGTGCAGTGCTCGTCGGGACGGCTCTCTCACCCGGAGAGACCAGCACCAAGCCAGACGGCACCGAGGTGCGGACTCTCTGGGGCGAGATGGCATGGCAACTCGGGGGTGCCGAAGGGTACGCCCTGGTCGAAGACTCGGACCGACTGGGAACGAGTCCGGGATCGGCTGACCTCGCGAGTCTCTTCAAGAAGTACAGCCCGTGCGTGGTTCTCATTGATGAGTGGGTGGCCTACGCCCGCCAGCTCGTGGGCAAGACCGACCTCCCAGCAGGTAGCTTCGAGGCGCAGAGCAGTTTTGCGCAGGCGCTCACTGAAGCCGCCAAGGCAGCGCCGCAGAGCTTGGTAGTTGCATCCATTCCCTCGTCGAAGGTCGAGATCGGCGGCGACAATGGTCAGTACGCCCTCGATGCCCTCAAGAACATCTTCACGCGCGTCGGTAAGCCCTGGCGACCGGCTACTGGGGACGAGGGCTTCGAGATTGTCCGCAGGCGGCTCTTCGAACCGATCTCCGGCAAGCAGAACTTTGCCGACCGGGACGCCGCGATAAACGCATTCAGCAAGATGTATCAGTCCGCGAAAGCGGAGTTTCCTAGCGAGTGTGCGGAGGGAAGCTATCGAGAAGAGATCCTCGCCAGCTACCCGATCCACCCTGAGCTATTTCGTCGCTTGTACGACGACTGGTCCACCCTCGACAAGTTTCAGCGCACCCGAGGCGTCTTGCGCCTGCTAGCGAAGGTCATCCACCGCCTCTGGGAGAACCAAGA
>JANQPS010000094.1 GCA_028285365.1 Thermoanaerobaculia bacterium
CCACGTGTATGGCGCTGGCGCGGGCCGACTTTGCCATCACCGAGGCTGGCTTCGGCTTCGATCTCGGCGCCGAGAAGTTTTTCGACATCAAGTGCCGCAGCGCGGGTCTCGACACCGCCGCCGTGGTGCTGGTGGCGACGATACGCGCTCTCAAGCTGCACGGCGGCGTGGCGCGTGACCAACTCGAGCAGCCGGACGCCGAGGCTGTAGCGCGAGGACTGCCCAATCTCGACAAACACGTCGAGAGCATCGGGCGGTTCACCGAGCGTCCGATCGTGGCGCTCAACCGCTTTGCCTGCGACACCGAAGAGGAGATCGCCGTCGTGCGCGAGCATGCCGCGTCGCTCGGTGTGCCGTTTGCAGTATCCGATCACTTCGCTTTTGGCGGAGACGGGGCGATCGATCTCGCCCGTACCGTTCTCGAGCACGCCGAGTCGGAGAGCGAGCCTTTCGAGCCGCTCTACTCCCTCGACCAGCCGCTTTCCGACAAGATCCTGGCAGTGGCCAAGTCGATGTACGGCGCCAGCAGCGTGCACCTCACCAAGACCGCAGAACGCGACCTCGGTGAGATCCGTCGGCTGGGATACGAGAACCTTCCGGTATGTGTCGCCAAGACACCGGACTCGTTGTCCGACAACCCCAAGTTGAAGGGCCGGCCGGAAGGCTTCGAGCTCACCGTGCGCGCCCTGCAGATCAACGCCGGCGCTGGCTTCATCGTGGTGCTGACCGGCGACATCATGCGCATGCCGGGTCTGCCGCGCAAGCCGCTAGCCGAGAGTCTGGACGTGCAAGGAGACGTCATCGTCGGGCTGAGTTGAAGCTGTGCGCCAATCCTCGCGCGTGGCGCTCGCGATCAGATCGTGAGAAGTTGATGCCGAGCTTCTGGATCGGAATCAGGAGAGCACGGCCTCGACGCCCGTCTTGACGATTCTTCGGAGTCGACGCTCTGACTCTCCGGCTCGAGCTCTGATCGACAAGGTGTGCAGCACCGCCTGTGCGATGGCGGCACGACCGACGGCGTCGAAAGACTCCGGAAGCTGATCGTCGTGGATCGCGCGCCGCAGTCGTCGGGCCATCCTCTGATCGAGGTCTCTGAGGACGGCGAGCAGATCGGCCTGAATCTCCGGATGACCGGTTGCAGCAGTGACTGCAGTGCTCACGACCATGCAGCCTCTCGGTAGGTCGCCGGCGGTGTAGGTACTCAGCGCCGCTTCATAGAAGCTGGTCAGCGCAGTCCGGATGTCGTCCTCGGCGACCATCGTCTGCTCGAACGCGGCTTCCATCCCCTCGCGAAACTGTTGCAGCGCCTTACGATAGATCGCTTCTTTGCTGCCGAAAGCGTTGTAGATACTGGGGCGGTTCATGCCCATGGCGACCGACAGGTCGACGAGGGACGTGGCACGGAATCCCTTGGACCAGAACACCTGACTCGCCGCCGCCAGGGCCTGGCCTTCGTCGTACTGTCGAGGCCTTCCCCGGGCTCGTTTCATCTGTGTCCTCCGTGTTCTCCCAGTCAGGTGCCACCCGAGATTATTGTACCAGCATGTACAAAAAGGCTTGCTCGGCGAAATAATATGCGGTACGGTACAAAAAGAGGAGACGCTGATGCCCAGAATCGAAAATCCCCCGAGCCCCATTCCAGGTGCCTTGCAAGGCCTCCATCTCTTTCACTTCGATGGCGCGCCCTGCGCGCAGCGTGTGCGGTTTGCGCTCGGTGAGAAGGGGCTCGCGAGAGGCAGGGAAGAGAGGTTCGACGCAGTCACTCCCTCGGCTGTCGCGGCTGAGGATGGGCGCTGGGTGAGCCGAGTGGTTTCGCTGGTCAAGAAGGACCACATGACCGAGACCTATGCGGCCATCCATCCGAACATGGTGGTGCCGGCTCTAGTGCACGACGGAGAGCTCTACCTGGAGTCCATGGACATCATCCAGTACCTCGACGAGGCGTTTGGCGGCAGCCCTCTCATCCCAAGGGACGAGGGCCGTCGAGAAGCGACCATGAGTCGAGTGGAACAGGCCAAGGTGCTCCATCGGTCGATTCGGTTCGTCTCGTTCTACTGGGGTCTTGGGCGGCTCGCCATGCTGAGCTCCAAAGAGCGTCGGCAGCTGGCGACGTTGGCTCAGCAGGGTGATGACGGAGAGCGACTCGTCGAGTTCTACGATGGCTACAGCACGCGCACGATTCCCGAGTCGGTCTACCGGGACCACCTTCGCAAGCTGCATGTCGCCTTTGAAGAGCTCGACCAGGAGCTAGAGGACGGCCGCCGCTATCTCATGTCGGACGAGGTCTCCATCGCGGACGCCTTCTGGTCGATGAAGGTCCTCCGGTTGCTCGAGTGCGGCTATCCCGTCGAGCGTCACCATCCCACTCTGTACGCGTGGTATCAGCGGGTCTACGAGCGGCCGTCGTTCCAGAACGAGGTGATGGGCAAGAACCGTTTCACCCATCGTGCGTTTCGCGCCAAGGCTCGCATCGAGACGTTTCTGGGTCGGGGACTGCGGCGGGCCGTCGACAAGCTGGCCGCCTAGTCGCCGGATTGGTCGATTTCGTAGCCAAGCCAGAGACGACCCCATCGCGGCGGGATTCAGTTCCTTGAGGGAGATTCAGCTACTGACAGGTCCGAGTTAAGCACTTGACGACCTTCAGGGCGCTCAAGGTGGCGTCGTAGTAGCTGATGACGGGGATGTCCGAAGAGTCGAGGGCAATTGAAGAGAAGCGCCCGACGGCGTTACCGGACTCCACCGTCACTCGCGTGTCGTCAAGGGAAAAGCAGCCCGGGTCATTGCAGACCGCAACCTTGAGCGCGCGGCGGGTGGCGTCGTAGTGGCTGATGACCGGGTTGCCACTCGAGTCGAGCGCGAGCGAGTTGTAGTCCCCGATGCGGGGTTCGAGAGCATCGACTGTCGTGACTGGTTCGCCCCCGCTCTGGTTCTCGTCACAAGCCGGGTCATTGCACTTCATTACCGAAAGTGACTCGACTCCAGAGCTGACGTGTCTCTCGTAGGCAACGACCGGCAAGTCGGCAGAGTCGACGGCGAGGGAGAGCCGGCCACTCGGTCGATAGTCGCCGATCTGGCCCGCCAGGGTCTCTGGGCCGTTGACTGTCGGGTCGCAGGCCGGATCGTTGCATCTAGCAACGAGCACGGAGGTCTCGCTCCGCTCGGCATACGCGATGACAGGAAAGCCGTTCGAATCCAGAGCGAGCGACGCGATGTTGCCCGAGTCGAACGGTGTCAGCTGAGTGATGAACTCGGACCCGCCGACGAAAGGATCACAGCCAGGGTCGTTGCACTTTGCGACCTTGATCGCGAAGTCGTCCACATAACTGATGACGGGTAGGTCTCCCGCACCAACCGCGATCGATGTAGCTACCGCAAAGCCCGTGTTGCTGACGATCGAAATCGTCTCTGTCCCGTTGACCGATGGATCACACGCTGGATCGGTGCATTTGACAACGCGCAGAGTCTGATCGGTCAGGTCGAGATAGCTGACGATTGGCAGATCGTTCGCTCCGATGGCTAGGGATACGGCGTGGCCGACGTCGTTGTTGGACGCGTCGACGGTCGAGACCGTCTCAGGGCCGTTCACGGCCGGGTCGCACGCGGGGTCGTTGCACTTGGCAATCTTCAAATTGCCATTGGTCGTGTCCCGATACGCGATCACAGGTAAGTCACCGTCGCCAAGAGCCATTGAGGAGCTCCACGTCTCCAGGTCGCCGGTGTCGATGACATGCGGCCTCGGTCCGCTCGACGTGGGCCCGCACTGAACGTCGCCGCCCACCGTGACCGCCACGATGGCCTCGCCGGGCAAGCAGCTTGCGAGAATCCGAAGCTGAACCTCTGAAGAGTCGATCTTCGAGGCGCCGACAGCTCCGTCCATGATCTTGTCTGACGTCACGGAGCCCGTGGCCAGCATGGCGCTCGTGACCCCACTGTCAGCGATGCTCAGCGTGACGTTTCCGACCGTACCGCCTCCACTGAGCCCGGAGCCGGCACTCACCCCCGTGATGGCGGTCCCGGAGTTGCCGCATCCCCACGAGCCTTGTGTCTGATTCCAGACTGGAATCTGGGTGTCGGCACAGGCCAGATCGCCCAGTGCGTCTCGATCGGTCGCTGTGGTGATGACCTCGAGACCGTTTGCCCTCAGGGTCAGGCTACCGCCACCGGAGTTGCGGAAGTCGAAAGCCTCGGCGCTGCTCGAAGCCCGATCGAGTGCCGATTCCGTCAAGATGGTGTCGGCCTGACCCTGTTCGGAGCCGTCGAGGATCAGGTCGGGGCCACCACCTGGAGCACGATGTGTGGCGCGAACACCGGCGCCGTTGGGAGCGTTCGTCTTTCCGACGACGCCGGTTGCGCTCCCGCTGGAACTGTCGGCTTCCGCGTCGACCGCCGAACCACTGTCGCTGTGGGTTCTGGCCAGAAGGCCGGTACCGGTGCCGGTGGTCGCGTTGTGAAAGGCGCCGAGGCCAGCGCCGTCGGTGGATTCTGTTGAGCCTGTGACCCCAAAGGTCAGGCCGGTTTCCGCCGTGGACTCTCCCACGAGGCCCGACGAGAAGTCACCAGAACTGCCAGAGATACCGTGAACTCCATAGTTCTTGCCACTCGAGCCCTGAACGGAACCGCGGACGCCCACGGCGTCTGCTTGCGATCCGCCGGCGAGAGCGGGTGAGCCGCTCCACGTCGAGCGTTGCGGGACCGGTTGAGTGGAGCTGGCGGCTGAGGGTCGTGCGATGACCAGCGGATCGCCGTGTTGCTCGAGATAAGAGCGGAGAACAGACAGAGCATCCTCGACCTGCTCGATCGAAGGAGCTTCAGCGACCTTGAAGAGGAGTGGCCTGGACCACTGGGTCGTCTCGGTTCGCAGCCTGGCGCGGACCGCCCAACCGTAGGCGCTGCCGCGGTCGAGGCAATCTGTGCCCGACGGAGTCCAACCGCTGACTCCAGCCGGAAAAGAGAGTTGCAGCAAAGGCTCCGAGCTCGTCGTCGCGGCCGGCGGATCGGTTTCATCCGGCAGCTCGTAGACCACAACTTCGTATCCCTCGGCGTCACGGACGACGGCCCAGTCGAAAGCCGGGCAGCGATCCTCGACGAGGCTCAGGGTGTTTGTGTTGCCGGGCGAGACGCTGAGCACGTTTGGCTCCTGAGCTGTCGAGACAGAGGCCGTCAGCCAAGAGCCGGCCAGCAAGACGGTGCGCAAGAGAGTCCGTATGGAGATCCGCAAGAGAGCGTTGAGCTCGATGGAGGGGCTCACGACGTGTCTCCCTGGTTTCACTCGATGGCCGAGGACCAGGCGGTGGTATCCCCGGTCTCGAAACTGTCGCTGAGAAGGGCCGCCGGAGGGCAGGGCAAGGTATTTGCTCGCACGACCTCGACGTTGAGTCCGTCGAGCCGGGCTCCGGAGCTCACGTCCATGGCTTCGCCTGGACAGCCGCTCTCCACCCGAAGGTCGCTCGCGACGACCGCGGTTCCGGCACCCTGGACTTGAACGAGTCCTCGGATCACCGCGCCACCGCCGGTCGGACCTGTCAGGGCGAGCGACCGTCCGATGACGATCGACTCCAGGTAGGTCTGTGCCGAGAGCTGCACCTCGCTGCAGCTCGGATCGTCGATGGCAGCCTGTATTCCGGCGTGACTGCCTGGAGTGGTGCAGATTCCGGCCGATGCAGGGGCTGCGGCGAAGGTCAGAATCGTCGCGACGACGGCGGTCGCGACGCCGTGGACGGACCATGTCACTCGACGCGCGCGGGCGTAATGTGGCTTCAACTCGAGACCTCCCTTAGCGGACGCCGTGGATCGGTACCCTCATCTCGAGTACCGGAGTTTCGACATCCGTGGGGACATCCAGGTTGCGCCGCCGGCAGGTACAGCACTCCCCGAGCCTCCGGTAGACTGATTCACCGCTAGAGACACGAGCTCGGAATGAGGGTCTTCAGGTGACCACGGTGCTTCGCGAAGCTGTCGCTCCGCGATTGCGTGGAGATGGCCAGCTCGCCGTCAGATCCGGTAGGCGCTCCTCCCCGTGACTTGAGCGCGCTAGCGTCCTTCGGGAAGGAAACCAATCAGTCGATTATGGCCGGCGACACTCAGATCGGGGAAGTCCTGGCACAGCTGCGCTCGGGAGACAAGGAGGCCATGGACCGGCTCTTTCCGCTGGTCTACGACGAGCTCCATCAGCTGGCTCGCAGGCATGTACGCAAGATGGGGGCTGGCCAGACTCTCGACACCACCGCGCTGCTCCACGAGGCCTATCTGAAGCTCCGCGACAAGACCCGCTCAGAGCTCGCCAATCGCGCGCACTTCATGGCCGTGGCTTCGACGATCATGCGCCACCTGCTGATCGATCACGCTCGAGCTCGCTCGGCGAGCAAGCGGGGCGGTGACCTCGAACGGGCGACCTTGGAAGGACTGGCTGACGAGGCCCCAACGGAGCCGGAGGATCTTCTCGCTCTGGACAAGGCGTTGAAGAAGCTAGCGGAGCTCGACGAGCGCCTGGTCAGTTTGGTCGAGATGCGCTTCTTCGGCGGGCTGACAGGTGCGGAGATCGGTGAGGTGCTCGAGCTGTCGGAGCGGACGGTCAAGCGCGAATGGCGTAAGGCCAAAGCTCTCCTCCTGCACCTGCTGTCTCCGGAGCCGACGAACTGATGGACCGGTCTCTCGAGCGCTGGGCGGAGATCGAGCCGATCCTGGCGCGTGCACTCGACGTTCCGGCGGACGATCAGGCGGAGCTGGTGCGGCGGGCGAGCGGTGGCGACGACGAGCTCTGTGAGCTGGTGCTGCGACTCCTGGCCGCCGAACGGGAATCTGCCGGGTTTCTGGAGAGCCCCTTGGGAGAGGTCGCGGCAGACTTGCTCGAGGTGGTGAGTGACGGGGGCAGCGCCCATGGAATCGGGCCCGAAACCAAGGTGGGCCGATATCGGATCCTCGAGCAGATCGGTTCCGGGGGCATGAGCCGCGTCTTTCTGGGAGAGCGCGACGACGGTACCTACAACCAGAAGGTTGCCATCAAGGTCATGCGGGCCTTTGGCGCCGAGCGCGAGGAGCGCGAGCGCCGATTCCGCGTGGAGCGCGAGGTCCTTGCGTCCCTGCAGCATCCCGGAATCGCCAAGATTCTGGACGGCGGGACGACCGAGGACCACCGCCCTTTTCTGGTCATGGAGCACGTCCAGGGTCTGCCGCTCGATTCCTACTGTGAGCAGCACGTCAAAGCGCTCGACGAACGCCTGGCTCTGTTCGTGAACGTGTGCGAGATCGTTCACTATGCGCATCAGCGGCTCGTCGTGCATCGGGACCTGAAACCATCCAACATCCTGGTCGATGACGCCGGCAGGGCGCGGCTTCTCGACTTCGGCATCGCCAAGCTCCTGGCGGAGGAAGGTGGCGACGAGGTCCCTCGCACTCGCTCCGGGCTCTTTCTGATGACGCCCGAGTACGCGGCTCCTGAACAAATGCGAGCTGAGCCCGTCACCACCGCCACGGATGTATACGCGCTCGGAGTCGTGCTCTACGAGCTGTTGACCGGCGAACGGCCCTTCGAGATCGCCGGAAAGTCGCCCAGCGAAATCGAGCGCATCGTGTGCTCGACGCAACCCACAGTGCCGTCCAGGGTCGGCGGATCGATCGCTTACCAGAACGCGGCGCAGCTTCACGATCTGGACGTCATCGTCGAGAAGTGTCTTGCCAAAGAGCCGGAGCGCAGGTATCGCTCGGCTGCGGCCCTGGCCGACGACATCGAGCGCCTGCGCTCGGGACACCCGATTCGGGCTCGACCCGCCACTCGTCGCTATCGATTCGGACGCTTCGTCAGGCGCAATCGAGTCGGCATGGCCGTCGCGGCCGCGGCGCTGTTGGCCCTGATCGTCTTCTCGGCCACGCTATTGGTTCAGCAGCGTCGCACTCTCGCAGAGCGCGACCGAGCGCGACTCGGTGAGGCCAAAGCGCGTCAAGTCACCGAGTTTCTCGTCGATCTGTTTGAGTCGGTCGATCCGTCACAGACCCGCGGAGAAGATATCCGCGCGCCCGCGTTGCTCGAGTCTGGAACGCGGCGACTCGACGTTGGCGACCTGGACTCGCTCCTGAAGGCCGAACTGCAGCACGTCCTGGCACGCGTACATCTCGGACTCGGTCGCTACGAAGAGGCCGTGGAACTGGCGCGCGAGGCCTGGACGACAAGGGTGTCGGAGTCCGCCGAGGCCAGCGAGCGGCTGGAGTCGGAGCTCCTCCTTGCCAACGCGCTGACTCGAGGGGGTGACTTGGACGAGGCCAGTCGTCACCTGGCGAAGCTCGAGAAGGCTACGGCTGAGGAGGCTTTTGGCCTCCGCGTGCGCGCCGGCCTTGCGCAGCTGAGTTTTGCGCGCGGCGATGTACCGAAAGCGCGGGCCCTCTATGAAGAGGTCATCGAGGGCCAGGCTGCCCTCGGCGAGAGTGCCGCTGGCGATCGCGTCGCGACGTTGTCGGGTCTTGCCTTTCTGTTGGTACAGACGGGAGAGATGGAGGCGGCACACGAGCGAACCCGCGAAGCAGTAGAGCTCGCCGATGCTCGCCTCGGACCGCTCGATCCGCGCTCGATCGGAGCCCGTCACGAGTTGGCAGGAGTGCTCATGGGCCGCGGTGACTTCCCACAGGCCGAAGAGGTCTTCTTGGAAGTCCTCGATGCGCGCCGGCGGGTCCTAGGAGTCAGTCATCCCGCCGTGGCGGATGGGCTCAACAGTGTGGGATCGACCTGGGCCTATCGTGGCGACTTCTCGAAGGCGGAACCGTTCTTCCGCGAGGCGTTGGAGCTTCGCATCGAGACCCTTGGCGATGATCACCCGGAGGTCGGCAAGAGCCTAGGCAACATGGCGATGACTCTTCACCGCCTCGACAAGCCCGCTGAAGGCGAAGCCATGGCGCGTCGCGCCCTGGACCACGCGAGAAGAACGCTGGCCGCTGACCACCCGTCCTTGGCCAGCCGACTCAATACTCTGGGAATCCTCCTGCAAGAGCAGGGGCGCAGCATCGAGGCCGAGCCGCTCTACCGCGAGGCGCTCGAGATTCGTATTGCGCAGTTGGGACCCGTAGCGCCGCGAGTGGCCAGCTCCAAACACAATCTTGCGGTGGTGCTGACCGACTTGGGCCGTTACAGCGACGCCGAGGCGCTGTTTCTCGATGCCCTGGAGACTCGTCGAGCGAGCGGTCTCGATCCAGATCATCCCCACATTCGCGACGACCTGGTGGCCCTTCGCGAGCTCTATACGGTCTGGGGTCGAAACGATCGTGCAGCGGAAGTCGCCAATGAGCTCCAGGCGTTGGGCCTCACGGCCGACGGCGAGGTCGACTAGAGCGGACGCGGACGCTACACCTATTCGGATTCGAGTGGAGGGAAGGGACCGAAGAACCCGACGATCAACTTGATGCGTCCGTCTTCGTCGAGCTCGCCATAGTCCATGCCTTCCATGAGCACCTTGCCGTCCGGGGACTTGAGCTCCCAGGCGAAGCGCAGACGGATGCCGTGGTGGCTGTCGACCGCGCTGGACATCTCGAGGGTGTTTTCGCTCGGTTGCGCCTGTGACGCCGCGATGTGGGCGCTCAGGGCCTCCCGCCCAATCACCTCGGAGGTCGGATCCGTGTAGATGCCGTCTTCGGCAAACATGCGCTCGATGATTTGCATGCGCTTCTTTTCGTCTGTTTCTTGCCAGGCGGCTCCCCACTGTTCGATGGCCTCTGTGGGCGAGAGGCCCTGGCCAAAGGCCAAGCCGGGCGCGCCGAGGGCCGCGACGACAAAAAGAGCGGATGTGCAAAGAGTGATCTTCAGTTTCATGTGGGTCTCCTTTACGACTAGGGCTGGACCAAACCTGTTCGTGACGGTCAGACGATCGAGGTGTCGAGGAAGAGAGGTGCGACGTGGTGGGCCGGATCGCTGAGTCGCTGGTGGCGATGACCAAGCATTGCCGGTCCCGGGAAGGTGGGTCGTAGGCAACACCTCGAGAGCTAGTTGCGCGTCTTGCCGGTCGCCGGTTCGACATCGGAAACCACCACATTGCTCGCGAGGTGATCCCGAACTTCGTCGAGGAGCCGCGGATGCTCGTCCGTTTCGATGGCCCGCCGCAGCCTATCGGTTCCTCGTCCAGCAACGGCCACGTGGTAAACCGGATCTCCAGGGGTCACCGTGGGGCTCGTAGTCATGCCGATGACGACTCCCGAGACCCTGGACCGGATCGTGCCTACCGTAACGCCGAGCAAGTCGGTACAGGTCGCGATCGGCTGCTGCTCATCGACGATGTCGCCGGGTGCGACGTGAAACTCGAGGAGTCCTCCGAAGTCGGACCTCATCCAGGTCGATTCGCGGGCCTCTACCTGATGGCGAGGCCGCACGATGTCACCGTCGACCATTCCCAGCTCCATGAGGACGTTGAGCACACCGCGCTCGGCCACTGCAATGACGCCTGGTTCTGCCTTGCCGATCTCGCCGCCCTCGAAAACCACCGTGGGGCAGCCCGCTTTCGTAGCAGCGCCCCGCAGGGACCCCTTGGGGCCGCTGCCGTCGATGATGACTTCGGTTCCAAACGCAGTGGCAATGCGACGCACACCCTCGTCCTGTAAGTCGCCGCGTATGTTGGGGAAGTTCATCCGATGGCCGGAGCCGGTATGGATGTCGACGCCGAAGTCCGAGCGAGCGACGATCTCCGTAAACAGCGTGTGCGCCAGTCGGCGGGCGCCGCTGCCGGTAGCGCCCCCTGGGAAGGAGCGATTCAAGTCGCGTCGATCGGGCAGATAGCGGCTCTTGCGCTCGAACCCTTGAATGTTGACGACTGGGACGAGCAGCACGCTACCGCGTTGCAGTTGGCCTTCGTCGAGACCTCCTTTGATCAAAGAGAGAACGGTCGCAGTGCCGTTGAGCTCGTCGCCGTGTACTGCGCCGGTGACAAAGACGGTTGGTCCAGGCTCCGGGCCTCTGATGATCCGCACCGGAATCACGATGGGCAGACCGCTCGAGCTCTGCGATATCTCGATCTCCAGATTCCGGCTCTGTCCGAGTCGAATCCGCTTGCCGGCGATGTTTAGTAGAGAAGAAGTCGATCGTTGTGGCTTCGACTTTCGACGCCTTGGTTTCTGCTGTTGAGACAAGGGCAGGTCCCTTCGTTGCGTATTGCGGCATCCCGTCAGAGCTCTACGAGCAGGGTGTTCGGTAGCGGCGAGGATTTCACGTCTTGCTAGCCGCGTCAGTCTTGTCGCCTCCTCGTCTCGATCGCGGTCTGGGGAGTCGAGTGCTTCGTGCTACGGATAGAAGGGGAAGAACACCGGCACGAGGAGGACCAGCAACACGAAGAGGAGCAACGTCAGCGGCGTGCCGACCTTGAGGTAGTCGCTCGAGCGATAGCCACCAGCGCCCATCACGAGGAGGTTGGCCTTGTGGCTGAACGGCGTCATGAAAGCCGCGGACGCCGCCAGGCTGACGCCCATCATCAACGGATAAGGCGAGATCGACAGGTCCTCGGCGGTTTGCAGAACCACGGGAGCCATCAAGACGACAGCCGGTGCACCGTCCAGACCCTGACTGAGTGCGCTGGCCAGCACCACGAGGGCCGCCAGGATTGCGTAGGGGCCGAGCGGGGCTGCCGTGGTCACGGTCCCGGCCAGGAGTTGCGCTGCGCCGGTGCGTTCCATCGCCACACCCACCGGCAGCACGGCAGCCACCAGGAAGATGGCTCGCCACTCGATGGCTCGGTAGGCGTCTTTCATGGTCAGAGCGCCTGCCAGCACCACGAGAGAGGCAGCTGTGAATGCGGCCACATGGATCGGCTGCCAACCGCTGGCGACGAGCCCGATCATCACGACGAGGCCGGCCAGAGCGTGTGGCGCGCGACTGGTCCGGCGCGGAGCCTGACCGAGATCCGAAAGCACGACGAAGTCGGGCTCTTTTGCGAGCAGCCGGATCTTCTCGCGCGGGCCCTGGAGGAGCAAGGCGTCGCCGAACTGGAGCTCGGCTCCTGCGAGATCGGTGCGCACCGGTCGCCCCTCCCGCCAGAGGGCGAGGGCCAGCAGCCCGTAGTGCTCGCGAAAGCGTAGATCGGTGAGGGTTCTTCCAGCGGCCGCCGAGCGCGGCGCGACCGCTACCTCCACCATGCCCACGTCTTCGGACTCGAGCGCTGACTCAGGAGGCTCGATCCCGATCTCCACTTCGCCCAGATCCAGGAAGCTCTGCAGGTCCTTGAGGTCGGCGGCGACCAGGAGGTGGTCGCGTGCCTGAATGATCTCGTCGGCCTGGACGCCCAGTCGGGTCTCCCCGTCACGCACGATTCCGGCGACGGTGAGCCCTACCAGGTCTCCGAGGCGGCTCTCCTCGATCGTGGAGCCGGCCAGTGGCGAGCCTTCCGGCACCCGAATCCAGCAGAGCTCGTTTTCGAGCTCCGCTACTGCCGACCAGCCAACGTCCTCGACCACGAAGTCTGGCTGCTTGGCGATCTCGTCGAGCTGGTCGCCGGTACCCAGTGCCAAGAGTGCGTCACCTTCCTCCAGCGAGACGTCGGCCAGATGCTCGCGCAACAGACTCTCGCCACGTAGAACCGCAATTACGACGACTCCGAAACGGTCACGAAAGCGCATCTCGCGCAGCCCGCGGCCAACGAGGCTCGAACCTGGGACCAGGCGCAGACGGATGCCGCTGCTACCGCGCGGCACTGGGAGCTCACCCGCTTCGACCGTCTGAATCTCGACGCCTTGCAGCCTCAGCAGCTCTTCGACGCTGTCGGACTCGCCGTCGACGAAGAGCACGTCACCCGAGCGCAGGAGGGTCGAGCCTTCCGGCGCCAGCTGTTTGTGGCCGGCGTGGAGAATGGCGACGACTTTGACGCCCAGGGTGTTGCCGAGGCGGGTCTCGGCCAGCGAACGATCGTGTAGAGGCGACCCCTCCGGGATGCGGATGGAGAACAGTCGCTCCTGAAGTCGATAGACCTGAGTCAGGTCGTCGCCGGCTGCGGGACCATGATGCTCTCGAGCCGGAAGGAGTCTGCGCCCGAGAGTCAGCATGAAGACGATACCCAACGCCAGGAGCGCCAGTCCGATGGGCGTGAAGTCGAACAGCGAAAAGGACTCGAGCCCACGTTGTTCGAGGATCTGCCCCGCGAGGATGTTCGGGGGCGTACCGACGAGGGTTGTCGTGCCGCCGAGAATCGCGCCGAAGGCCAGAGGCATGAACAAGCGTCCCGGTGCGAGCCCGGCTCGCTGGGCGATACTGGCGACCGCAGGCATCAGCACCGCGGTGGCGGCGATGTTGTTCATAAAGGCCGAAAGGACTCCGGCCACCACCATCAGGACGACGATCAGTCGCGTTTCGCTCGAACCCACGATCCGGTGGATGCGGCCGCCGATCAGATCGGCGACTCCGGTCTCGAGCAACGCTGCGCCGACGATGAACACGGCGAGCATGGTGATGACCGCTGGAGAAGAGAACCCGGTAAAGGCTTCGGTAGGCGTGAGATAGCCTCCGAAGATGAGGATCACCAGGCCCAGAAAGGCCGTGAGGTCGACCGGCAGTTTCTCGGTCAGGAAGAGGTAGACCATCGCCCCCAGGAGGGCGAAGAGGAATCCGATCTCGAGGTTCATGAGGCTCTCCGGACGAGACCAGGCTGCTGGGTGACCTGTTGAAGCGTCGGCGCGTGCGCCCGCTGGCGCCCGAGACGGTGGTCGGGATTCCTACTCAGGAGTCTCGAATCGTAGCCTAGTGGTGACGCGGGTTGGCGGTACTGGTTCCCGAGCTCTCGGGATCGGGTAGCACGGGCAGACGATCGACGGACGAGAGGAGTCTGGGCTGGTGTACGCTGGACGTGATCGCGGACCTTCGGCCGACTGGAGCGCATTCATCACGAGCCGCCACAAGAGGGAGCTGCCCATCATCGGCTGGCGAGAGTGGGTGGGGCTGCCGGATCTCGGGATCGAGACCATCAAGGCCAAGGTGGACACGGGTGCGAGATCGTCGTCTCTGCACGCTTTTCGTGTCCGTGTCTTCGAGCGCGATGCCGAGACATGGGTGCGCTTCGACGTTCAGCCCATCCAGCGCAACAGCACCAAGATCACCGATCTCGAAGCCCCGGTCCTCGAGTTCCGCTCCGTGCGGAGCTCGAGTGGGCGTGCAAGTCAGAGACCCGTGATCGTGACGTCGGTGAGCCTTCTAGGGCTGACCTGGCCGGTGGAGCTGACCTTGGCCAATCGCGACGAGATGGGGTTTCGCATGCTTCTGGGCCGCGAGGCGTTCCGGTCACGCTTTCTGGTCGATGCGGGCCGGTCGTACTACGGCGGTCGGCCGCCATCGAGCCGCAGGAAGAACGCAAAGAAGAAGCCCGATGGTCGTCGCCGAGTGATGGCGACTGGCGATGTCGAGGGACTCGAGGTGCCGGCCTCCACGGTCCGAAGGACTCCCAAGAAACACAGCCCGAGGTGACGAGCATGAAGCTGGCGATTCTCTCCTGCAGCCCCAAGGCCTACAGCACGAGACGGTTGGTGGAAGCTGCCGAACAGCGCGGTCACCAGGTCCGTGTGCTGAACACGCTCAAGTTCGCTATCGATCTCGAACAGGGTGAGCCTTCGCTGTTCTATCGCCGCAAGCTCCTCAGTGACTACGACGCCGTGCTGCCGCGCATCGGCGCGTCGATCACCTACTTTGGTACGGCCGTCGTGCGTCAGTTCGAACAGATGGGTGTCTACTGCGCCAACACGGCTGCGGGTATCACGAACTCACGCGACAAGCTCCGGAGTCTCCAGATCCTCTCGCGTCACCATATCGGTATCCCGGGAACCACCTTCGTACGCGACAAGCTCGACGTCCTGCCTGCCATCGACCGTGTTGGTGGAGCGCCCGTCGTGATCAAGCTGCTGGAAGGAACCCAGGGCATTGGGGTTCTCCTCGCCGACTCGCACAGCACGGCCGTAGGCATCATCGAGCTCCTGCAGAGTCAGAAGCAGAACGTCCTCATCCAGAAGTTCGTCGCCGAGAGCAAAGGACGTGACGTACGGGCCGTCGTAGTTGGCGACCAGGTGGTGGCCGGGATGAGACGAGTCGCTCAGGGGCAGGAGTTCAGGAGCAACGTGCACCGCGGCGGGCAGACTGAGCAGATCGATCTCGACTCGACCTATCGGCAAACGGCCGTGCGAGCGGCGCAGATTCTCGGACTTCGCTTTGCCGGCGTGGACATGCTCGAAGGCGAGAACGGGCCTCAGGTGATGGAAGTGAACTCGTCTCCGGGTCTCGAAGGCATCGAGCGGTGTACTCAGCTGGACGTTGCCGGCGCCGCGATCGACTACATCGCGGCTCAGGTGACCTTTCCCGAGATCGATCTGCGCCAGCGGCTGACTGTGAGCCAGGGTTATGGTGCGGCCGAGATCCACGTTCCTGCCGGCTCGAGCCTCGTTGGAAGGCAGATCGGCGAGTCAGGTCTCAGAGATCGCGACATCAACATCCTGACGCTTCAGCGCGGTACCACGGTGATTCCCAATCCGAAGTCGACCCGTGTACTCGAAGCTGACGACCGACTTCTCTGCTTCGGCAAGCTCGAGTTCATGAGAGATCTGATCCCGGCCAAGACTCGAAAGCGGCGCAAGCCCAAGATCCGCGAGCTGCCCGACCTGCCAGCGGCGGACGAGGTGCTCGAGATGGGTAGGGCTCCCGAGGAAGGGGACCGCTGACCGCT
>JANQPS010000150.1 GCA_028285365.1 Thermoanaerobaculia bacterium
ATCCAGCCGCAGCCCGGAACGCTGGCGATCAGAGCCGTGGCAGACCAGGCAGTTCTTGGCGAACAGCGGCCGGACCTCCCGCTCGAACCACTCCAGATCCGCCTCGGTGGACTGAGCGGAGACGACCCCGAAGAAAGGTATCGGGACCAACAGGAACGCGATCACGTACCGGAGCAAATGAGACCCTCGCCTTATGGATCTCGACAGCCTACCCCACGCACTCGAGCGGTTGGCCCGAGCTGGAATCCGGATCTTCTTCTACATCGAGGATCGCGAGCTGACACTCGACTGGCCTAGCGACAAGGTGATGCCGACTCGTTTCATCACCGCGTACGCTCTATGATGAAACGGGAGTTGCCACATGAGTTCACCTCAGATCCGAAAGTTGCCTGACGACGTCTACCGCGCGTTGGCCAAACGCGCTGAGCGCGAGGGCAGAAGTCTCGCGCAGCAGGCGATCGCCGAGCTACGCCAGCTGCCGCTGGTCCAGGCTCGGGATCGTCGTCGGCGAGTGCTCGAGCGTGTCCGTCGTCGCTCACCGCGGAGCGCCGATCTTTTCGATCCGATCGACCTCATATGCGAGGACCGCGACGCGTGCTCGATCTCGTGCTCGATGCGTCAGCGGCCCGGCAGCTTCTGCTGAGGCCCAGCGACTCTTTAGACCTGACGCCGCGGACGCCGACCTGGTCACCGAAGCTCTGACAACTTCAACGCGCTACGGCCACCCCGCCTTTGACGCGATGTTCGCGGTGCGCCATGGCGGCCGGCTGGCCGAAGAACGGCGCCTACTCACCGGGCGAGTAGATGACCCAGATCTTCGTGTAGCCATCCGTTTCGAACACTCCAGTCCACTCTTTCGGAACCGTCACAGCCTCTCCGGCGTCGATCACGAGCTCTGTTCCGTCCGAGGAGGTCAGGGTCACGCCACCTTCGAGGAAGTACATGAACTCGTCGACACCGTAGGCCTCTTTGATCTCGATGCGAGTCTTCCCGGATTTGTACATACCGGAGGAGAAGTTCTGGTCGCTCGACACAAGTGACATGGCCGTTTGAGTCACGTGACCGTCGGCGTGGGTCTTCTCGATCACGTCCGGGCGCTGGAACATCTTGCCGCCGAGATCAGACTTGCTGATCTTCGCCGGCCGAACGATTTCGTCACTTGTGGCCATCGTGGGACTCCCGAGCGCGATTACACAAAAGATCGCAAAGAGGGTGATCAGGGTTCTTCTCTTCATGGTTCTCTCCTAGGTCGACGATCTCGTGGCGTCTAGAGGCCGAAGGCCACGAATTCTGCTGGAGCCGTCTTCCCGCCGATCGCGACGACAATGTACTGACGGCCCTGGTAAAGGTAGGTGATCGGCGCACCGGTGGTCCCCGCGGGAAGCTCGGTCTCCCACACCACTTCGCCGGTGGCCTTGTCGTAGGCACGGAACTTTCTGCCCCAGTAGCGACCCTCTTCTCCTTGAATACCGGGGATCGCGTCGCTGCCTTCGCCGATGAAGAGCAGCGTCTTCGTGACGAGCGGTGCCGGCCGACCGGCGATTCCCAAAGGCGGCACGTCGAGGCCCTCGAGTAGAGGATGGTCTCGCGGGCCGTCGCCGTTGGCCGCCATCCAGAGGTGCTCGCCTCGATGCATGTCGATGGCCGTGATCCGGCCGTACGGCGGCTTCACGATCGGAAGTCCGTCGAGAGTCGGCACGTCCGGACCGTCGTAGGAGACGACGTAGCCGAGGGTCGCGTCGTCGCTGTCGGGCTTCGTCAGTGAGTAGACGCCCGGCCAGGTGTGCGACACGGCGTAGTAGACCCCGGTCTCGGGATCGAACGCTCCGGTGTGCCAGTTGCCCGTGCCCCAGGCGCCCGGATTCGTCAGCGTGCCGCTCTTTCCTTGCTCGTCGTCCATTCGGCCCGGGGGAGTGAAGATCGGCCCCAGGTGGAAAGGCTTGACGAGCTCGAGGGCCCGGGCCCGGAGCTCCGGTGTGAAGTCGATGAGATCGTCCTCGACGAAACCCTGCCGATCGAAAGGCGGCGGCTTCGTCGGGAAGGGCTGGGTCGGCGATAGCCGCTCCCCGGGGACTCGCGAGCCGGGCACTTCGCGCTCCTCGATCGGCCACACCGGCTCCCCGGTACGACGATCGAAGACGTAGAGGAAGCCAGTCTTCGAAGGCTGCATGACGGCGTCGATCCGCCGCCCGTCGACCGTGATCTCACCAAGGGTCGCAGGACCTACCGTGTCCCACTCCCAGACGTCATGGTGCACCATCTGGAAATGCCAGGCCCGCTGCCCCGTCTTGGCATCGAGCGCCACCAGTGAGTTGGAGTAGAGGTTGTTCCCCGGTCGGTGGCCTCCGTAGTAGGCAGCGGTCGGGGCCGAGAGCTGCACGTAGACGTAGCCCAGCTCCTCGTCGGCCGAGAGGCAGCACCACGACCCGAGGTCTCCTGAGTACTCCCACGAACCGTCGCCCCAGGTCTCGTTGCCCGGCTCACCCGGTTGCGGCACGACGTGGAACGTCCACAACCGGCGGCCGGTGCGGACGTCATAGCCGCGGATGTCCTCCGGCGTAGCCTCTTTCTTGCTGCCGCTGTCGCCGGCACCACCGGTGAAGCCGGCCACCACGACCACATCGCCGACGACGATCGGCCCGGCGGTCCGGGTGGAGTCGCCCGCCAGTGGACCGAAGAGGCGGAGGCTGACCCGACCCTGGTCGCCGAAATCTCCGTCGAGCTCGCCACTCGAAGCGTCGACCGAGTAGAGGTAGTTGCCACGTGCAAGGAACAATCGTCGTTGCTCGCCGCTTTCCCACAGGCCGACGCCTCGTGGACTCAAACCGCGAGCCTCCTCGATCGTCGGCTCGAAGGGCACCTGAGACCACAGGGTCTTGCCGCTCGCCGGATCGAGGGCACGCACCAGGCCGACGAGGTTCGTCACAAAGAGGCGACCATCGACCATGATCGGCGTCGATCGTAGGTTGTTGTTGGGACGCAGCGCCGGGAACTCCTCCTTGAGCTCGGGTTCCAGACCTGGCCGTCGCCACACGATCCTCAGATCGCCGACGTTCGAGGCGTCGATCTGGTCGAGCGGCGAGTAACGCTTGAAGCTACGGTCACCGCCAAAGTATCGCCACTCGCCTTCCTGCGCCGCCAGGGGCAAGCTCAGCATCAGAATTGCGGACCACGCGAAAACGGTGCGTCCCCTGGCTCGAGCCCGAGAGTCTGATTTGGCCATCATCTTCCGCCTCCGGCAGCCATCACCTTCCGGAAGTGGATGGCCAGGCTGATCACTGCAACGAGAAGCAGGGCTGTGATCGACGTGCAGTACCTGCCGATCTGCGCCTGCGCGACACTCCGAGTCACGACACCCTCGAAGAAGACGTGGTGGGGCACGCCGTAGATACCGAATCGTCGGTCGTCCGTGAAACGTTCATCGATTCTCCCCAGACGATGCGTCTGAATCTCCGTAGCGTGCGGCCACAAACGCCAGCACGGCATCGTGGACAGCGTCGGTATCGTCCGCCCAGCGGCAACCGTCGCCGACGAACAGCGCAGTCCCTTCCATGAGCGACATCAGGACAAGCGCGTCCGCGCGGGGCGCCGGGCTTCCGACATCGACCAAGC
>JANQPS010000203.1 GCA_028285365.1 Thermoanaerobaculia bacterium
GCGTAAGAGCATCTGAGTATCAGACGAACTCGCGAACGTTCGTTCGTCACTTTGGCCCCGCCATCCTGGACATCCTCCCGGAACGAATCTTCGAGCAGCCTCTTGTAATCCGGAGCGCGCCGGGAGGTGGGAAGACCTCGCTGATGCGCCTGTTCACGCTCGAGAGCCTGCGATGCGTCGCAGAGAGCCACGACTCCGAGCTTGATGCGCTCCGCAGCGGGCTGGAACGTGTGGGCGCCCTGGACAGTCAGGGGCCGCGAGTAATGGGTGTTCACGTCAACGTCGCCCGCGACTACGGAGCCTTGAGTGATCTTGAACTCGATGGCCATGCCCTGCAACGGCTCTTTTGGCGGCTCCTCAACTCCCGCGTGATCGCCACCGCGATCCACGACGCATTGAAGATGAGAGATCTCAAATTTCCGCTCGACTCGGTCTTGGTTGAGTTCCGCCCGTTAGATCACACGGCGGAGGACGCGCTACGAAGGCTCGGCGGGGGTGACGGCTCGGACCTGACTCGGATTGCATCTGAGGCGGAGGGGGCGGTTCTCGATGTCCTCGATTCTCTGTCGCCCCGATCCCTGGACAACATTGAAGGGCACGCTGACTTCTACGCCCTTAAGGTCTTGCGCGGTTGCGAGATCTTCGTCGACGGTGAGCCAATCAGAGCTAGACCCTTCGTCATGCTTGACGATGGGAACGAGCTCCCAGAACAGCAACGCGCGCTAGTGTTCGAGCGACTAACCGATCGCGTAGGCGGCGTCGGCCTATGGTACTCGGAACGCCTGGAAGCGCTCTCAGCGAGAGAGCTTCTCAGCCGACCCGACGCTTCCGGAAGGACCTTTCTTGAGTTCGAGATAGAGCCAACTGCGCAAGACCCCAGCCCCGCCCTTGGCAACCGGAGAAGTAACTCCCGCTGGTTCAGCCGGTTTCTACAGGAGGTTGGAGACAAGCGAGCCGCGTGGCATCTTCACAACTACGCGGACGAAATCGAGCCGTTCTCCGCGCTCCTGACCCCTGCCGACGCGGGACTCACCACTACAAAGGTGTCCGAGATACTAGACGAGCTTTCAACCAGGGTGATCACACTCGCAACCGAGTCCGAACGGTACCGGGAGGTCCCTTCCCTGCTCTCAACGGAGCCCTTTGCTGACCCGACACGACGTCGCGAGCTGCTGATCATGCTCGAGCGCGACCGGGCACGCCCTCAGCGAGACTTGTTCTCCGAGCACGTCGATAGCAGAGGCCTCGTGGATCGCTCGGACTCTCAGATCCGCGGGGCCGCTCACTTGTTTCTGTGCCGAGAGTTTAAGCTGCCCTACTACGCGGGCCCCGATTGCATCGCGAAGCTCTCTTCCTTCAACGTCGAGCAGTTCCTCCAGATTGCCGGCGACGTGTTCGAGGACATGCTCGCACTGATAACCACGGGCCGAAAACCTGAGATCGACCCAGTGCGGCAAGATCGGATCATAAGGCGGGCCAGCGCGGCGCTCTGGGAGTCACTACCACGACGCGTTCCGCATGGGCGCGACGTCAAGGATCTCCTAACTTCCATCGCGATGATGGCTGAGCGGGAGACTCTTCGCCCTAACGCACCATACGCGCCGGGAGTGACCGGGATCGCGATATTCGCCGAGGAGCAAGCAACATTGCTTCGCGAGGAGAGTCAGGGTCGCCTCGGGTTGGCAAGCCTGTTGGCTGCGCTCCGGTCAGCGATCGCGCACAACCTCCTCGAGGTTAAGCGCGAAGTTCGCGTGAAGGGCAAGCTCGTGATGGTCCTGTACTTGAATCGTCTCTTGTGCCCCAGGTTCGGACTTCCGCTAGAGCGCGGCGGTTTCCGTGAGAAGCGCATTGCGGAACTAGCAACCTGGGTGGGCGAATCGACTACTAGATCACAGCTGAACCTCTAGATGAGCTGGGAGCGCTACGTTAGCGCCGTCGACGCGGACGCGGACGCGCTTATTCGCGCCGCCATCGGTGAGAGTGATCGGCTCCTAGTTATCTCAGGCATGGGGTTCGATCCTCGTGGTCCGATCGGAATCGAGAAGATCAGTCAGGTTGTCGATGGAAACGCCCTCGAAGTGGTCACGATTGATCTCGGGCCAGGGTCGTCAAGACCGACGACGATAGCGCTTGCCCAGCGCAACCGTACGGCCGTACAGGCGGCGAGAGCGGCTCACGGTTTCATCTGGACAGAACTCGACCTTCCGAGCGTTACACGGACCGAATCGAAAGGTCTCGTACTGACACGGCAGCTGATGCAAGAGACCAAGCTCGCGGAGCGTCCGGTAGTAGTAGTGGACATCTCGTCCCTACCAACAGACCTGTACTTCCCGATCGTCCGGGCCATGCTGGAAGACAAGGACTTCCGCGGGAATCTACTGCTGGCAGTGTGCGAGAACCCAGAGATCGACAGGGCCATCGAGAAAGAGGGAGCAGAGTCCGCGACAACCGTACCCGGGTACAGAGCTGGACTCTTCGCGGAAACATCCGGGCCATCGAACGTGGTCTGGGCGCCAGTTCTCGGTTCGGTGGATCCCGAGGAGCTCCAGAAGATCCATACCGAGCTCGTAAACCGTCGAGCGAACCTCGTCGAGATTTGTCCAGTTCTACCATTCCCCGCGAAAAACCCTCGTGAGGCGGACAACATCGTCTTGAGGCTGAGGCGGTTTCTTTCGGACGAGGCTCGCGTGGACCCTCAGAACTACATCTATGCAGCGGAGTCCAATCCCTTCGACCTCTATCGACAGATCGGAGCACTGCAGGGAAGGTACCAGCGCGTACTTGGTCCGCTGGGGCCTACGAAGATCGTTCCCTCGTCTCATTCCTCGAAGATGCTCTCGGTCGGCGTGCTCCTAGCTGCGGTTTCCTACGACTTGCCAGTAATGCAGGTCGTGCGGTCCGGATATTGGTTCACCGAGACGCTCGATGTTGATGCAGCACTCGAAGCAAGCGAGCTACACCTCATTTGGTTGGCAGGCGACCCATACAACGACACTGAGGAGGCGGCCTGTTGAGCACTGTTCTCGCGACGGGCTACGCGGCGATAGACATCTTGCACTACCGAGGCAAGTACAGCTATGCGGCTGGCGGCTCCGCGGCGAACGTTGCCGCGAATCTGAGCTGGCTCGGCTGGGGGGCAAGCTTGTGCGGAGCAATAGGGGATGACGCTAGCGGTCGCTTTTTGGTTCGAGACCTGGAGGGTCTTGGTGTGGACTGCTC